>NZ_JBXBAV010000031.1:0-45096 GCF_056783245.1 Flavobacterium sp. TC780
ATGTTTTGTAACCTACTGGTTAGATTACGTATTGCTAAGGTTAATACATGCTCCTGTTGTTAGGGAGGCAGCACCTGCACTTTAGATTTTCCTTTTACAGCTACTTCATTTAAAGTCGCCATATCCTCTTCCATTGTAATATTTGGAACTACTTTTCCGCCTTTCAGTAATGTAATTGAAGTATAGATTGTTTTGTAACCTACATAAGTAACTGCCAGAATATAATCTCCAGGCTCAGCACTAATCTTATACTCTCCCTTGCTATTTGTAAGCGTAGCATAAGCTGTTCCTTTTAACGCTACCGAAACCGCTTCGCCTGGTTTTTGATTGTTTATAATAACAATTCCCGATATAGTTGATTTATTTTTCTGTGAAAAGACCTGAATTGTGGTCATTAAAATCAGTAATAGAATTCCTGTTTTATGTAGTCGCATTAACTTTAAATTAAAAATGAACAATTGATATGAAAATTAATTTATGACAAAATTAACTCTTACACTTAAAAAAATCAAGTCTATTTTTAATTATTCTAAATAAGTATATTATTTAACTTTAATAATAACTTTAATTCAATAAAAGAAATATTTATCAGTGTTATTGCAAATTTAAAACCTAAAAAATTCAAAATAAAATGGCAGATTTCATTAAAATAGTAAAGGAATCATATTATAACAAACTTTTTAAAGCATAAAAAAAGTAGCCCGTTTAATTTTTTAAACGGGCTACTTTTAAAATAATCTATATCATTAAGCTTATATTTTGAGCTCCTGAATTGCTTTATTCATTTCTTCTATAACTATTTCAATATCTTTTTTACTAGTTCTCCAGTTTACAAATGAAGCACGGATTCCTTTACGGTTTTGATATACAGTAGGTGTCATAAATACTTTCCCTGTATCATTAAGGTATGTCAGGAATGAATTTACTTTTTCCTGATTGTGTTCTCCCGATAAGGTAAAGCAAACATTATTTAGTCTTGTTGGCGCTAATAACTCAAAGTTTTCATTCCCTGTGATAAAGACATCAAATTGCAAGGCAAGATCAACACTGTTCTCAACTATATCCTGATAGCCATCTTTTCCATAAGCTAATAAAGAAAACCAAACTGGTAAAGCTTTTAATCTTCTAGAATTTTCGGGTAAAAAATTTAAGAAACTAAAATTCTCTAATGGATCTCCTAAGTACGGTGCATTCGAATTTTGAAATGTTTCTATCTGTAATATCTTATGCTCTTCTTTTATCAAATAAAAAGCACTTTCATAAGGTACATTTAGCCATTTATGACAATCAATAGTAATACTATCGGCATTTTCCCATCCGCTAACCAAGTGTTTGTATTTTAGGAGAACAAGCTGCAAATCCTCCAAAAGCTGGGCGTTCTTAGTACCTCACCAAAATTTATACTTCTTCTTCAATTCATTTATGGCTACAAAATCATCAAAATCGGCAGTATTAACCGTTGCAGCACTTGAAATTAGAATAAATGGTTTCCCGTTTAGAGTTTTAATATTTTTTTCTAAATCGGCTACATCTATTGCTTCACGATTTCCTTCGATTGTTTTTATTTTAGTGAAATTCTGACTTCCAATCCCTAACATCGACAAACATTTTATAGAAGAAGAATCTAGCTGTAGCTGAAAAAATCGTAATAGGTTCAGAAACTCCATTTTTAGCAAAATCCTTTCCTAGTTGTTTTCCAAACCATTGTCTTGCCACTGCCAATGAAGTAAAATTAGACATTGTTGCTCCTGTTACAAATCCACCAAGAAATGATTTTGGCAAATCAAGCAATTGCAATAATAAATTAATAGTCTCAATTTCTATTAAAGCCGAAACACCTCCTTGTGCTTTTACTGCTTGTGTATTTTGATCGTAAATTGTCGTTAACCAATCGCCAACTATCGAAGCTGGTGTACTCCCGCCTGTTACAAACCCTAAATATCTTGGCCCAGGCGATGCAATCATTAAAGGAGCTAATCGCTGATTAAATTCATCTAAGGCTACTAATGCACCTAAACCTGATTGATTTAGATTTCTATCGGTAGTTATTGTATTTGAAGTTGAAGTTGGAATGGTATCTAAATTATTCAAAAATTCTACCCCTTGTTGTTTTACTTTTTCAAGTATATTTTCAATATCTTTTAAATCTTGTTGAAGTGTAGTGTTCATTTTAGATAGTATAGTTTAAAATAAAATTTGAAGTTTACAATTTGAAATTGTAATAAGAAAACGAACCATGTCAGTGATGTAAGTTCACTTAAGAAAAGTTTTAAAACTTATACCTTCTTAAATGGCTTATAAGGTTTAAATAAATCGTGAATTAAATTCTACCATTTGGTTTTCTCCGAGAATCGGGAGACTAACATCGACGAAATCACATCACCGTTGGCATTTAGTAAAGTAGCAATTGGATCGACAAGTGTTCCCAATATCATTGCCACTGGCAAAGCTTCTGCCATTGGAAAGCCATAAACTGTTATCGCCAAAACTTCTCCAATATACCCTCCGTTTAGAATAGCTCCTTCTACGATTGATACTATTACAGTAATTCCTAACGCCATCAGTATCGTACTTGGTTCTGTGAAGTCTTTTCCAAACATGGTGAACAATACGGTAATCTTTAAAATAGATGACATACTTGAACCGTCTTTATGCAATGGCGCCCCTAGCGGAATAACCACATTACGAACGTGAGCAGGAATTCCCATTTTTTCAGCTGCTTTAAGATTGGCTGGAATTGTTGCAATACTACTACAGGTTCCGATAGCTGTAAGTGCTGGGGTTATATTATTTGTCCAAAACACTACAAAAGCTCTTCCTCCTGCTACCAAAGCATAAAAACTAAAGAAAACAAAGAAATAGAACACACAAGCTCCATAATAAATCCCCAATGGTTTGGCATAAACCCCAAATAACTGGGGTCCATAAAAACTAACCTGATAGGCAAAATAAGCTCCTAAACCAATTGGAGCCATTTTCATAATAATGTTCAACAACTGTTTCATCACTTCGTTTCCTGAATCTAGGAAACTCTTAAAACTTTCTCCTTTTTCTCCCGATTGCAAAGTTGCAAATCCAATTAAAAATGAAAAAATAATAAGTGCCAACATGCTTTTTCGTGACAATAATTCGAAGAAATCATTTGTTGTAACTAATTGTGCAATTTGATCTCCAACTGTTCCTGTTGCAATATTTTCAAGTGGAACTTTAGAAACTATAATGTTCTGATGAATTGGAAAAAGATAAACTGCTATAATCATAACTATAGCCGAAAGAAGAAGTGTTACCAGAAAAACGGCTACCATCACCACGAATAACCTACCTAGCTTTTCTGTTTGTTCTAAATTAGCAATAGAAGAGGTTATTGTAAAAAAGATTAGCGGAATAATTGCTGTAAAAAGTAAATTCAAGAAAATATCTCCTATCGGTTTTATAATCTCTATGTCTTTACCAAAGACTAATCCTAAAATACTGCCTGCAATAATGCCGCCTAGGAGTAAAAGAATACTACTGTAATTTTTTATAAAATTGATTTTTTTAGTCTCCATAATTAAAAGCATTAGTGTTTTAAAAATCAATTAAATTACGTTAAAAAGAATTCAAAATTAATATTGCCTCATCTTTTATTTCCCCAGAACAATTGTAGCAAACTCTCTATCAACGAGTTCTCCTGTTTTGCTTTTTACTTTTTCAGTTTGATTTTCTATCTTGATAACCTTAAAAAGGGTCTGACTAATCAGTTTTTCGACTTTTTCAGTGTTATAAAGTTCGAATTCAAACTCAGTGAACGGAAGTTTTTTCATAAAACTTTCTTGTGCAAATGTTAGGCTAAATATTCCTTTTTTATCCAACACTCTGTATATTTCCAAAAGTAATTTTACAGGTTCTTGCCAAAAATATAAGGTATTCACTGTAAATATTTTATTGAATTGTGCGTCTGGAAACGGAATTTTATTCCCATCATACAACAGAAAGAAAGCTTGTTTTTGAGAAGCATAATTTCTATTGATCTGGCGTGCTTCCTGAACATGAGTTCTGACATTTCGAGTCCGTAGTACTTTAAATGAGTACTTTGTTCCATTAAATACTCAAGATGAGCTGCGTTACCATGACCTAATTCTAGTATTATATCCCCTTGTGAAATATGCAGATTTTGAATTGAACTTAGCGTCATATTGATGTTTGTTTCATGCATCATATTTGCCATTTCAATTCCTTTTTCTCCTTCAGGTTTTTTTAATTGAGATGCGATCGATTGTAATTCTTCTTTTTTCATAACTAACAGAAATTATTTCAATTTAAAAAAACCTATTATTTTAGCTGGGATAAGAGTGGCATCCTTTTATTACTTTCACAAAATTGTCATTCAGTAAAACGAAAAATCTTCACAAGTTAACCCCCAAACTATGTCGAGTTACTCTCTGAGATTCCTCCTCTGGCGGAATGACAAGATTGGAATAAAGTGCACTTTTCAAAAAGTAAAGTTAGAAAACTTTACTTGCTATTTGACGAATATTTTCAGATTTCCCCATAGAATAATAATGCAAAACTGGAACACCAGCAGCTTTTAATTCTAATGATTGCTGAATCGCCCATTCCATTCCGACTTGGCGTATCTCAGCATTGTTTTTACATTTATCTACTTCGTGAATTAAATCTTCGGGTAAATCGATACGGAAAATTTGAGGCAAAACCTGTAAATGTCTTTGAACAGCTATTGGCTTAATTCCCGGAATGATAGGAATTGTAATTCCCATTTCTCTAGCTTTCTCAACAAAATTAAAATACTTAGAATTATCAAAGAACATCTGAGTTACAACATAATCTGCTCCAGCATCTACTTTTTCTTTCAGTCTTTTTAAGTCAGATTGTAATGATGGTGATTCCAAATGTTTCTCTGGATAACCAGCAACACCAATACAAAAATCAGCTTTGTTATCAACGTCCATTACCTCATGAAGGTATTTTCCTTGATTCAATAAACTGATTTGCTTCACTAAATCTACAGCATAATCGTTTCCTCCCGCTTTTGGAATAAAATATTGTTCATCTTTCATGGCATCTCCACGCAAAGCCATAACATTATCGATTCCTAAATAGTTACAATCTACCAAAAGATACTCCGTTTCTTCTTTGGTAAATCCTCCACAAAGCACATGTGGAACGGTATCTACATTGTATTTATGTTTTATAGAAGCACAGATCCCTAACGTACCTGGACGCATTCTCGTTAATTTTTTATCTAAAAGTCCATTTCCTTTATCAATATAAATATACTCTTCTCGAGAAGTTGTTACATCAATAAATGGTGGATTAAACTCCATCAATGGATCAATATTATCGTATAATTCCTGAATACTTTTTCCTTTTTGAGGCGGGATAATTTCGAATGAGAATAATGTATTCCCGTTTGCCTTTTCTATATGTTTGGTTACTTTCATTTTGATTTCTTGTTTCAAGTTTTTTAGTTTCAGGTATAAGTTTAATGCAACTTGAAACCTGAAACTTGGAACCTTTTCTTTTTAGTCTGCTATATTTGGATTTAGCCATTTCATGGCTTTATCAGTTGAAATACTTCGGCGTTTGGCGTAATCTACAACTTGATCTTCTTTTATTTTTCCTAGTCCAAAATATTTACTTTTTGGATTTCCGAAATAATATCCTGATACCGATGATGCAGGCCACATTGCCATACTTTCGGTCAAGGTTACTCCTATTTCTTCTTCTACATTTAAGAGTTTCCAGATCGTAGGTTTCTCTAAGTGATCTGGACAAGCAGGATATCCTGGCGCAGGACGAATCCCTTTATAATTTTCTTCGATTAAATCTTCAGTTGACAAGGATTCTTCGGCATCGTAGCCCCAGAAATCTTTACGAACTTCTTCGTGCAAATATTCAGCGAAAGCCTCTGCAAAACGGTCAGCCAATGCTTTTACCATAATCGAGTTGTAATCGTCTAAATCTTTTTCGAATTCAGCTGCCCATTCGTCAACACCAAAACCTGTTGTTACACAAAACGCCCCAATATAGTCTGTAATTCCGCTATCTTTTGGCAAAATAAAATCAGACAATGCTATATTTGGTGCTCCTTTTGTTTTTTGTGATTGCTGACGAAGTGTTAAAAATTTCTCCAACACTTTTCCGTTTTCATCACGCAATTCGATATCATCATCATCTACCTGATTAGCAGGAAAAATTCCATAGATACCTTTAGCAGTCAGTTTTTTCTCTGCCAAAATTACTTTCAACATTTCCTGAGCATCTGCAAAAACAGAAGTGGCTTCTTTACCCACAACCTCATCGGTTAAGATTGCTGGATATTTACCGAACAATTCCCATGTTCTAAAAAACGGTGTCCAGTCGATATATGGAACCAGAACATCTAACTCTACTTCGATTACTTTTGCTCCAACAAATTTTGGTTTGGTTGGCGTATATTCTGCCCAATCCAATTGTAATTTGTTTTTACGTGCTTGCTCTATCGTCAGGAAGTTTTTATCTCTTGAACGATTTAAAAACGTTTCTCTAAACGCATCATAATCTGCACGAATATCGCTAGCATATATTTTACGGTTATGATCTAACAAATTTCCTGCAACTGTTACGGCTCTCGAAGCATCGTTTACGTGAATTACAGTTTCTCTGTATTGTGGTGCAATTTTCACGGCTGTATGCGCACGCGAAGTTGTTGCTCCACCAATCATAATCGGAATTTTAATTCCTTGTTTATCTAATTCTTTTGCCAAATACACCATTTCGTCAAGCGAAGGGGTTATTAATCCGCTTAAACCAATAATATCAACATTATGTTCTATCGCAGCGGCTATAATTTTTTCTGGAGGCACCATAACACCAAGATCTACAATCTCATAATTGTTACAAGCCAATACTACCGAAACAATATTTTTACCAATATCGTGAACGTCACCTTTTACAGTTGCCATCAAAATTTTTCCATTCCCTTGCTTGTCGCCGGCTTGTTTGCTAGCTTCAATATAAGGCAATAAATATGCAACGGCTTTTTTCATTACACGTGCTGATTTTACTACCTGAGGCAAAAACATTTTTCCGCTTCCGAATAAATCTCCAACGACATTCATTCCCGTCATTAAGTTAATTTCGATGACTTCAATAGGTTTTGTTGCTGCCAGACGAGCTTCTTCAACATCTTCTTCAATAAAAGCATCTATACCTTTTACTAACGAATGTGTAATACGCTCTTGAACCGTTCCTAAACGCCATTCCTGAATCGCTTTTTCATCTGATTTTACTTCACCTTTTACGTTCTCAGCAAAATCCAAAAGTCGTTCAGTAGCATCATCACGTCTGTTCAAGATTACATCTTCAACGTGTTCTAATAAATCTTTAGGGATATCATCGTAAATCGAAAGCATCTCCGGATTTACAATTCCCATTGTCATACCATTTTTGATTGCGTGGTATAAAAACACCGAGTGCATCGCTTCACGAACGGTATCGTTTCCTCTAAAAGAGAACGAAACATTACTTACTCCACCACTAATATGTGCATGTGGCAAGTTATCACGAACCCATTTTGTACCTCTAAAAAAGTCCAAAGCATTTAAGCGATGTTCTTCCATTCCGGTTGCAACTGGGAAAATATTTAAATCGAAAATAATATCCTGTGGAGGAAAACCAACTTTGTTAACCAGAATATCATACGAACGCTGACAAATTTCAACTCTTCGGTCAAAATTATCTGCCTGACCTACTTCGTCAAAAGCCATAATAATAGCCGCCGCACCGTATCGTTTGATTAATTTGGCATGGTGAATAAAGGCTTCTTCGCCTTCTTTCAAAGAGATTGAGTTTACAACACTTTTTCCTTGTACTACTTTTAGACCTGCTTCGATGATTTCCCATTTCGAACTGTCAATCATAATTGGCACTCTCGAAATATCGGGTTCAGATGCTATTAAATTCAGGAATTTTGTCATTGCCTGAACTCCATCAAGCATTCCTTCATCCATATTGATATCGATGATTTGTGCTCCTCCTTCTACTTGTTGTCTTGCAATATCAAGTGCCTCGTCATACTTCTCTTCCTTGATTAAGCGAAGGAATTTTCTTGAACCCGTAACATTGGTACGTTCACCTATGTTTACAAAAACACTTGTTGGCGTAATAATTAATGGTTCTAATCCTGCTAATACAAGGTCTCTTCTATTTTCTGCCATTTCTTTTTTTAAGTTACTGAGTTCCTAAGGGACTTAGGTTCTGAGTTTTTTCAATTCTTTATTTTATCTTCCTACATGGTTTTCAAAACTTTGTAGGTCTCTTCTTTTTTTAATTTTATTTTGGGCGTGTCCCAAGGGCCGGGCTATCTACTATTAGTCCTCGCACTTCCTTCGTCAGGCTGTGGGCTAGTCGCTTCTATCCCTCACGTGGTTTTGTATTACAATTTGGCATTGCGAGAAACAAAACAATATTATATATCTCTTTTTTTAAAGCAATACTCTCTTTGCAAACACTAACCAAGTATTTATATTAACTAGCTCTTATGATTTTAAAAACAATTAGTACTAACAGTACAATTATATCCCCAAAAATTAACTTGATTTTGAACTTCTGCCAATTCAGAAACATCACAACAGATAGAGGTAAGTTTAGGATTATTTCCAAAATAGTAATTGTTCAAATTACTTCCGTTTTTTAACACCATCGATTGTAAATTTGCCATATTATAAATACCTAAATAATCAAGTTGAGGGCAATAACGTGCATCAAAACTGGATAAAAAATTATTGGATATATCTAAATTTTTTAATGCTGTCAAGCCATTTAAATCGATTGTGGTTAACTTATTATTGTAGCCTCTTATAAAATTCAACTTACTACAATTACTTAATTTTAAATCTGATAAAACATTATTATCACAATAAATATCCATTAAACTAATACAATTTGAAACATTCAAAAAGGTCATCTTATTATTAGAACACTGTAACGAACTTAAATTTTTTAAATTGTTAGCATCCAAAGACGTCAATAAATTATCAGATATATATAAGTAACTCAAATTTTTTAAATGTCCAATTGTTAAAGTAGTTAATAAATTATTTGAACCTCTTAGATCACTAATTTTATTTGAATTTTCAATGTTGAAACTGCTAATTTTATTTGATTCAAAATACACAGATTCAAGTGATGACAATGAACTTAAATTTAAGGAAGTTAATTCATTTTTACTACACCAAAGAATTTTTAAGTTGGTCAAACCTTGTACATTTATATTAGTGATATTATTATATTCACAATATACTGTATGTAGTTTTTTTAGACTTGAAACATCTAAAACTTTAACCTTATTACTTCTAAAAGATAAGTATTTAAGATTTCTAAAGGCAAGCAAGCCTTCCAATGAACTAATATTTGAATTATCAACAGTCAGTTCACTAATGTTCTCGGCTTCACAAACTTGAATAATCCCATCATTATTAGCATCAATTTTAGTCACAAAACCTTCTAAATTGGAAGCCACAACATTATTTAAGTCTGCAGTAGCAGATAATAATTTAGCTTTAAAGTTTGCATCTGGAATATTTACTGTTTGAGTGCAATTTTTATCAGAATTGATGTTCTTAGAATCATCATCAGAATTCGAACAACTCAAAAAAATCAAACTTAAACAAGTTAGCCATCCAACAAAGTAACTTTTAGTATTCATAGTGTAATAGTTAGTATTTTATTTTTCATTGTAATTGAGAGTGAAATAAATCCAAATCCCCCTAATTACCAACAAAAATTTACAACAATCTTTTCTCGTTTATATTGATATTACCGCGGAAGGAACTCTCGGCTTATAATCCTTCGCCACTTCAGCAATTAACCGGATATGATCTGGAGTTGTTCCGCAACATCCTCCGATGATGTTGATTAAATTATCTTCTAGATATTCTTTAATAAATGCTTGTGTTTGTTCTGGTGTTTCATCATACTGTCCGAATGCATTTGGTAATCCTGCATTTGGGTGTGCCGAAACATTAAAGCTCGTATGTTGTGCTAATGTTTTAAGGTATGGTTTC
The DNA here is from genome assembly GCF_056783245.1 of Flavobacterium sp. TC780. Taxonomy (NCBI): domain Bacteria; kingdom Pseudomonadati; phylum Bacteroidota; class Flavobacteriia; order Flavobacteriales; family Flavobacteriaceae; genus Flavobacterium; species Flavobacterium sp. TC780. Next base: position 10,047 of record NZ_JBXBAV010000031.1, read on the forward strand.
AATAAATCGGCTCCAAGAGCACAATTAAATCCTACACTTAATAACGGGATATGTGATACTGAAATCAGAAATGCTTCAACCGTTTGCCCAGAAAGTGTTCTTCCTGAAGCATCGGTAATTGTTCCTGAAACCATGATTGGAATATCAATATTGCGTTCTTCTTTTACTTCTTCGATTGCAAAAAGTGCAGCTTTTGCATTTAAGGTATCAAAGATGGTTTCTACCAATAATAAATCACAACCTCCATCCATTAAAGCTTCTACTTGTTGTTTGTAAGCAATACGTAAATCATCAAACGTTACAGCTCTGTAACCCGGATCGTTTACATCTGGTGACATACTCGCTGTACGGTTTGTTGGCCCGATTGAACCTGCAACAAAACGTGGTTTGTCTGGATTTTTGGCTGTAAACTCATCAGCTACTGCTCTTGCAAGTTTAGCAGACTCGTAGTTTAATTCGTAAACGTACTCCTCTAGGAAATAATCGGCCATACCGATTGTTGTTCCCGAGAATGTGTTTGTCTCAACGATGTCGGCACCCGCTTCATAGTAAGCGGCGTGGACATCGCGAATGGCACCGGGTTGTGTTATGGATAGTAAATCGTTGTTTCCTTTTAGGGGATGTGGAAAATCTTTAAAACGCTCTCCTCGAAAATCTTCCTCTGAGAAATTATAGCGTTGCAACATGGTTCCCATTGCTCCATCTAGGATTAGAATATTTTTTTTTATTGCTTCTTGAATTGTTGACATTTTCTTGCTTTTCTTGCTATAACACTAAGGTGCAAAGCTTTTATTAAATAGTACCAAAAATTCACTATCATAGCTCTTTAGCCCCGATTACAGCGGTATCCTTTTTTTCTGGGGTTCAGAAAAAAAGATATAGCGGAAAGCGGGAATGTTATGGGCAAAAATGCGCCAATAATTCGCTGCTGATACTGAAATTAGATTCAGTTAATATCGATAAGTTTGTCAAGAAAAGTTTTGAGGAATACATTACTGTATTATGTGTTATCTATCTTTAATACAATGAATGTATAAAGTAGAATGTAGCACCTTCTTTATGATAAAGGGTTGCTAAGGTTTCAATGGGTCTATCCCTCCGCCTTTCGTGATAACTTTCAATAAATATATGAACAGTGCAAAGTAAAGACATAACCTTAACAATTGCAAGTTTTTTTAAGAATCTGAGATTCTAAGTTGCTAAGTTTTTTTTAAAGATGCTAAGTTTAATACTTTGCTTATATTAACAGCCCCGGACGAGCGTAATATTTATAGTCTATTATTCTCAATTTGGGAAAGCTCCAGCGATATCTTAATTATTAATATGTCACCCCGATGGGGTTTCCACCTATAAATGTCTTAATTTCTATAAATATGACATCCCGCTGGGATTTACACATAATACTAAAAAAGCCCAAACTATTACTAGTTTGGACTTTACTATATAAAATCTTAGAGAACTTAGTCCCTCAGAACCTTAGCGTCTTAGACAATTGCTTTAACAACAGCTTTTGGAGCTTCTTTACGAGTTCCGTCAAATCCGTCAACTCCTGAAACGGTTGTATATTTAAGCACATATTTTTTACCTGGATTGATAATTTGGTATGCAGCCTGACACATTAAAGTTGCTTCGTGGAATCCACAAAGAATCAATTTTAATTTTCCTGGGTAAGTATTTACGTCTCCAATTGCGAAAATTCCTGGAATATTAGTTTGATAATCTAATGCATTATTAACTTTAATTGCATTTTTTTCGATTTCTAATCCCCAGTCTCCGATAGGACCTAACTTTGGTGTTAATCCGAAAAGTGGAATAAAATAATCCGTTTCGATAGTACGCGTTGCTCCGCTTTCTTCGATAACAAGTGACTCAATATGCTCTGCACCATTGATTCCGATAACTTCTGCTGGTGTAATTAATCTAATTTTCCCTGCTGTTTTTAAGCTCTTTACTTTTTCTACTGAATCCAAAGCACCTGTAATTCGTTTCTACGGTGAATTAAAGTTACTTCTGAAGCTACATTTGCAAGGAATATCTCCATCTAAAGCTGAATCTCCTCCTCCTGCAATTACAACTCTTTTATCTCTGAATTTTTCTGGATTCTTGATGAAGTATTTCACTCCTTTATTTTCATAAAACTCAATATCTTCTATAAGTGGTTTACGTGGCTCAAAGCTTCCTAAACCTCCTGCAATAGCAATAACTGGCGCATGAAATCTAGTCCCTTTATTTGAGGTCACAATAAAACTTCCATCTTCTTGTTTCTCGATTGTTTCAGCACGCTCTCCTAATGTATAACCTGGCTCAAATTGTTTAATTTGCTCTTGTAGATTATCAATTAAATCACCTGCTAATACTTCTGGAAATCCAGGGATATCATAGATAGGTTTCTTTGGATATAATTCTGAAAGTTGTCCTCCAGCTTGCGGTAAAGCATCTAGGATATGGCATTTTAATTTTAACAATCCTGCCTCGAAAACGGCAAATAAACCAGTTGGACCAGCTCCTATTATAAGTATGTCTGTTTTAATCATTACGATGTTGTTTATAATCATTCTTAATAATGCAAAGAAACGAATAATTTATTTCTAATGTCAATGATTTTTATCATTGATTTCTTTGCGGAATTTTTTACTCTTTATTTTTCAATGAAGCGTAATTTCGTTCATTTTTTTAACCTTATCTTCAAAGTTACCTTTTAGTGTTTTCCTGTATTCATTGAGGTTTTCAACCATTTTATTGATATCTTCAGGAATAACTTCTTCAAAAAATTCTCGAAGTCTTTTTGCTGTTGTTGGTGACTTACCATTTGTAGAAATAGCAATTTTAACATTCCCTTTAGTTACAATTCCACCCAAATAGTAGTCACATAATTCGGGAGTGTCGGCAATATTACAAATCAGATATCTTTCTTGTGATAAATCGTATATCTTTTTATTTACCAATAAATCATCAGTACAAGCAATAACCATATGCCGCTTCTTTAACATCTTTTTCTTGAACTTAGCTTTTGTTAGCGTCAGATTATACTTCTCTGCCAAGATTTCAATTTCAGGTAAAAAGGTAGTTGCAACAACCTCAACATTAGCATTGGGACTAGATTTTAACAGAAAAGAAAGTTTTTCTAATCCTACATTTCCGCCACCAACAATAAGCACATTAAGCTTATGCAGTTTTAAAAATATTGGATACAATTCGTTTCTTTCCATTACAATTTATTTTTACTTCCTAGTCCTCAAAAAAAAGGAGCTAATCTTTTTTAATATATTATGCGATCTTACTTAAAATAAATTCCTCGTAAAACCCTTTTAACTTAGTACTTTCTCTAACTACTTCTCCAATGATAATAATCGCTGGCGAACCTAATTTATTTTCTGCAGCAATTTCCTGAATTGTATTTATAGTTCCAATTCCGACTTTCTCATCCGGAGTTGTTCCGTTTTGAATAATCGCAATTGAAGTTTCTCCTTTCGATTCTTTTTGGAACAAAGCAACTATCTGTGCCAGCTTACTCATTCCCATCAAAATAACTACTGTGGCAGAAGATTGAGCTGCAAGTGCAACATCCGAAGATAATTTTCTATCTGAAGTTGTTCCTGTAATAGCCCAAAAACTCTCCGAAACTCCTCTTTTGGTTATCGAAATTCCTAAATTAGCGGGAACTGCAATGACCGATGATATTCCAGGCACCACAAATGTAGGTATTCCGAAACTCTCTACATATTCTATTTCTTCGCTTCCACGGCCAAACACAAACGGATCTCCTCCTTTTAGACGCACTACATTTCCATAAGTTAATGCATTATCGACTATTAATTGGTTAATCTGATCCTGAGTATAGGTATGATTTGCTATTCGCTTACCAACAAAAATCCGAATTGCATTTTTAGGTGCATATTCTAAAATTTCTTCATTTGCCAAAGCATCATACAAAACCACATTTGCTTCAGCAAGTGCTTTTACACCTTTTAAAGTCATCAAATCAGGATCACCAGGACCTGCTCCGACTAAAGTTACTTTGGGTTTTACTGTATTAAGCATTTGCTAAATCTTTGGCTCTATATTTTTCGATTGTATCAAAAAATGAAATCCCTTCTTGGATATATTGTTTTGCAAACGCTTCTGAAGGTTCCACTTTATTGATCTGATAAACTAATTCTCTGAATGTTGTTGGCAATTCAATTTTAGAAGTTGTAACAAAAACAGTATCAAACAAATCAACAATTCCTGCGTGATTATTTGTTTTCTCATTTTCTGAAAGTAACAATGCTTTAGCACCATTTACAAATCCTGCGTAAGCATGGTAAATAGCATCTGACCATTTGTTTTCGTCGAATGACTCTTGTGCGAAAGTTAATTTATCTTTTGCTTCTAATAATAAAGTAGCTACTAAATCAATAACAACTCCAGCACATTCTCCTACTCCAACAGCTTTTACATAGTTGTCGGCATTACCCCAATCCACAAAATCAGCTTCGGTTAAATTGGTTACATCTGCGAAAGGTTTTAATATTTCATAAAAATATTTTTCTCCTTTTGCATCGTAATAATTCAGGAATTTTTGTCCGTTTGCATTTGCATCAAAATCATTTAAAATCGTACGTAATACATCTGGTCCTCTACGACTTGGAATTTTAATTACTTTATCCGCAAAACGACCTGATCCGTTTCCTAATCTTCCTCCCCCTAATAAAACTTGTAACGCTGGCGCAACCAGTTTTCCTGAGTTAATAGACATTCCCTGAAATCCAATTGCAGACATATTGTGCTGTCCACAAGCATTCATACAACCACTAATTTTTATTTCGATTTCATGGTTATTACTATATTGAGGATATTCGGCATTTAGAACTTTCTCTAATTCTTCGGCAATTCCTGTACTACTTGCAATACCAAGGTTACAAGTATCTGTACCAGGACATGCAGTAATATCAGCAGTTGAATTATATCCTAAATTAACGAAACCTAATTTTTCTAATTCTTGATAAAAGAAAGGCAGATTCTCTTCTTTTACGTGACGAATTACAATATTTTGACGTAATGAAAAACGCAATTCGTTTGCTGCATAATTCTTAATCAAGTCGGCTAATATTCTAGCTTTATCTGTATAAAAATCTCCTAGTAATACTTTAATTCCGATAGCGTAATATCCATCTTGTTTCTGAGCAATTACGTTTGATTTTTTCCAAGCTTCATAAGCTGCTGTATCTTCAATAGTAACCGATGGAACGGTTAATAATGGCTCTGGAATTGGCGCATCAAAAGCAGTTGTGTCTATTTCGTATGTTTCAAAAGCAATTGCTTTTTTCTCTTTTTCAACCAAATCCAAAAAGGCATCTCTTCCCATTTCTTTGATTAAAAATTTCATACGCGCTTTCATTCTTTTTGCACGTTCTCCGTATCTGTCAAAGATACGAATCACTCCTTCTGCTGTTGGAATAATCTGATTAGCAGGAACAAATTCCGAAAGTAATTCGGCATGTGCAGGTTGCGAACCTAATCCTCCTCCTAACATGATTTTAAATCCACGAACACCATCTACAATTTTTGGAATAAATCCTAAATCGTGCAAATAGCTCAAAGCAGTATCTTCATCTGATGATGAAAAGGAAATTTTAAATTTACGTCCCATTTCCTGACAAATAGGATTTCTTAGTAAATATTGAAACAAAGCATGTGCGTATGGCGAAACATCAAATGGTTCGTTTACATCTACACCTGCCAATTCACTTGCAGTAATATTACGTACGGTGTTTCCACAAGCTTCACGCAAGGTTACATCATCTTTGGCTAAATTTGCCCAAAGTTCTGGAGTTCTGTCTAAACTTACATAGTGAATCTGAATGTCCTGCCGTGTTGTAATATGCAAACGTCCTGTAGAATATTCATCAGAAACTTTAGTAATACGTACTAATTGCTCGCTGGTAACTTTACCAAATGGCAATTTAATACGAATCATTTGAACGCCTTCCTGGCGTTGCCCGTAGATTCCACGTGCTAAACGAAGACTACGAAAACGCTCATCATCAATTTTCCCTCCACGGAATAAATGAATCTTTTTTTCTAGATCGATAATCTCTTTCTGAACTATCGGATTTTCTATTTCTGTTCTAAAACTTTCCATTTTTATTTTTCTTGCTTTAGGCTTTAAGCTATATGCTATAAGCTTCCTTTAAACTTTATTCTTTTCTTTGGGTAATAAGCTTTAAGCTTCTCCAAACACCTTATATTTTTTTGCTTAAAGCTTACAGCCTAAAGCGTATTGCAGGAAATTATCGAATGAATCCTACTCCTGCAGTTGTATTGGTTGCGGTATCAATCAGGATAAAAGCTCCATTTGATTTATTGTCGTTATAGGCATCAAAATATAAAGGCTTACTCAATTTAATGCTTACTTCACCTATTTCGTTTATTGCTAATTGAGTTGCTGGTGTTGTACCTGAGTAATCGGTTGCGATTGTATTTTTGATACTTTCTACTTTTGCCAAAACTCTGTTTGTATTATGCTGAACGATATATTTTGTTCCAGGAACTAACTTTTTAGAATCCATCCAACAAACTGTTGTTGTGATATCTTTTTCTATTTTAGGAAGTTCGTTAGATTTTACAATCATATCTCCTCTCGTAACATTGATGTCATTTTCTAATTCAATTGTAATTGATGAACCTGCAATTGCTTCATCAAATTGTTTATCGAAAAAATGAATATTCTTTACTTTAGATTCTGTTAATGATGGTAAAACTGTTACTGCATCTCCTACTTTAATTGAGTTCCCATATAATTTACCAGCATATCCTCTAAAATCATGATACTCTTCTGTCTTTGGGCGAATTACTGTTTGAACTGGAAAACGTGCCTCTCCTTTTTCAAAAACATCTGTTGGCTCTAAAGCTTCTAAATGTTCCAAAACAGTTTGTCCGTTATACCATTTCATATTTTCCGATTTATCAACTACGTTTCCTCCGTTGATTGCACTTAATGGAATATAACTTACGTTTTGTTCTTTGAAAGTACTTTTAGCATTTAATGCCTGAAAATCGGCTTTGATTTTATTAAAAACTTCTTCTGAATAATCGACTAAGTCCATTTTGTTTATCGCAACAATTACCTCTTTTACTCTCAATAAATTATTGATAAAAAAGTGACGGTACGTTTGCTCGATTACTCCTTTACGAGCATCAATCAAAATGATTGAAACTTGCGAAGTCGAAGCTCCTGTAACCATGTTACGTGTATACTCTACGTGACCTGGTGTATCGGCAATGATGTAACTTTTCTTAGCTGTCGAAAAATATATATGCGCTACATCAATAGTGATCCCTTGTTCTCTTTCTGCTACTAATCCGTCAGTTGCTAATGAAAAATCTAAGTAATCGTATCCTTTTAATTTACTGCTTTTTTCTATTGCTTCTATTTTATCTGTAGTCAATGACTTTGTATCGTACAATAATCTTCCAATTAAAGTACTCTTTCCGTCATCTACACTTCCTGCTGTTGCTATTTTTAAAACTTCCATTCTTATATTTTGTTTCAGGTTTATTTTTTTGTTTCAGGTTTCACGTTGCTTACCTTTTGAACTAAAATTTAAATCTGTATGTTTTTGTTTTCTTAATTCTAACTTTTAATTATTAATCAATTAAAAGTACCCTTGTTGTTTTCTTTTCTCCATCGCTGCTTCAGAACGTTTATCGTCAATTCTGGCACCTCTTTCAGATATTGTAGATGTTCTGATTTCTCCAACTACTTCTTGAATTGTTGCTGCATACGAATCAACTGCTGCTGTACAAGTCATATCTCCAACAGTTCTGAAACGGACAATTCTTTCTTCAATTTGTTCATCTTCTTCCTGATATACAAATTCTGAGTGTGACCATATTAATCCGTCTCTCAAGAAAACTTTACGTTTATGTGAAAAATAAATTGATGGAATTTCAATTTTTTCTTGTTCAATATAACTCCAAACATCAAGCTCAGTCCAGTTTGAAATTGGAAAAACACGTACATTTTGTCCATTTTCAATTTTTCCGTTCAGAATATCAAATAACTCTGGGCGTTGATTTTTCTCATCCCACTGACCAAAATCGTCACGAACAGAAAAAATACGTTCTTTAGCTCTTGCTTTTTCTTCATCTCTACGTGCACCACCAATACAAGCATCAAACTTAAATTCTTCAATAGCATCTAAAAGTGTAGTGGTCTGTAAGCTGTTTCTACTAGAATATTTCCCAGTTTCTTCTACAACTTTCCCTTCATCGATAGCATCCTGAACATTTCTTACGATTAATTCTAATCCTAACTCAGCAACTAATTTATCTCTAAATTCTATTGTTTCAGGAAAATTATGTCCTGTCTCAACATGCCAATAATGGGAAAGGTATTTTTGCAGGAAAGAATGCTTTTTGTGCTAAACGCACTAAAGTGATCGAATCTTTACCTCCTGAAAAAAGTAAAACCGGTTTATCAAACTGAGAAATTACTTCTCTAAAAATGTATATCGCTTCGCTTTCTAAAGCATTTGTTTTTAATACTGAACTCATTGTTTTTTGTTTCAAAGTTTGAAGTTTAAAGTTTCAGGTTTAACAACCTCATCTAAAAACTTTTAACCATTATTATTTTTTATTCTATTCTCTTTATTACCTCTTTGCTCTATTCTCTTGCTTTCCTATTCTTTCTTAGCGCTATGCAAACCACATTCTTTATGGCTCGATTCCCACCACCATCTTCCGGCTCTAATATCTTCGTCTGGCAAAATTGCTCTTGTACATGGTGCACAACCTATACTTACAAACCCTTTTTTATGTAATGCGTTTTGAGGTACGCTATGCTCTTGTAGATAATCCCTCAACTTCTTCTAATGACCATTTTAATAACGGATTGAATTTTATTATTTCGAAATTGGCATCGTATTCAAACAATTGCAAATCATTTCTATTTTCTGATTGCTCGGCTCTCAATCCTGTTATCCAAACTGCATTTCCTTCTAAAGCTTTTCTTAACGGAACTACTTTACGAATAAAGCAGCATTCCTTTGATTCTAACCGATTCATAAAAGCTATTCGGCCCTTTTTGTTTTAATAAATTCTCTACCGCTGTTGCTTCTGGAAAATAAACTTCAATCTGTTTTTTATACTTTTTTAATGTCTATGAAAAAACATCGTATGTTTCCTGAAATAACCTTCCAGTATCTAATGTAAAAATGGTAATATCGATATTGTTTCTAGCAATATAATCGGTAATAACCTGATCTTCCTGACCAAATGAAGTCGAAAAAACCACTTTGTCCTTATATTCATTAGCCAAAAAAGTTAATGTTTCTTCTAAAGTAAAAATCTTTTGTTTTATCTAATAAAGATATAATACTTGTTGCACTCATATTCTTATTTTTTCCTAAAAAATTATTACAATAATTTAGATAATGTTTTCAAACTCAAAAGGATAATTAATATTCCTACTGCTACCATCATTGGTTTTCTTTTTATTTTATTCACTAAAAAAGCAGCAAGAGGAGCTGCAATTACACCACCCAAAATCAAACCTACAATAACTTGCCATCCGTGGATTCCTCCAAAAAGCATAAACGTTATCCCACTTGCAAACGAAACTGCAAACTCAGCTGCATTTACTGACCCAATTGTATAACGAGGATTCCTACCCCTTCCTAACAATGTTGAAGTTACAATTGGTCCCCAACCTCCACCACCAACAGAATCCATAAAACCTCCAAAGGTTGCTAAAACCCCAAGTCGTTTTGTTTTCTTTTTAACAATTGTTTTAGCCAATGCTTTTCTTATTATTATAATCGCCAATACAATCATATAAACTGCGATGAATGGTTTTATAGCATCACCATCGATTACATCTGATAATAAATAAGCTCCTGTAATTGAACCTAAAACTCCTGGAACCAATAAATTCTTAACCAATTTTTTATTGATATTCCCAAACTTATGGTGTGATATCGCCGATGCCCCTGTAGTAAACATCTCAGCTACGTGAACACCACCACTACTAACTACCGGTGAAACCCCATAAGCCAATAAAAAAGAGGTTGATGTTGCTCCATAACCCATTCCTAAAGTTCCATCTACCAATTGCGCAAAAGCACCAATTAAAAAAAACACTAAAAACTCTTGATTGAATCCATCTAAGAAACCTTGCCAAGAAAATTCAGCATGATGATTATAAATCAGCACCAAAATCAAACCCAACAATAAGGCAGCAGGAATTATAACCCATAATTTTTTTGAAAACGACTCACCTGACTTTATTGCTACAGCATTTAATTTCAGTTCTTTTTCCATACGCTTAATTGTTTTTTTTAATTTTAAAATCTATTACCCTATCGGCTTAGTAGATTACAATGCAAAATTACTACTTATTTCTAAATATCAAAATAATATTTGTTTTTTTTACATCACTAATTGTCTTTAAGTTACATCATAAAAACACTCTTAATAGTTCTCAAAATCCTTACAGTATATTATAAGACGCATTTCATTACTCTTTTGTGATATTTTTCTTAAAGTCTACCACATCTATAGGATTATTGTGAAATTGTTATTATTTTTACCCAAATTTTTTTTATGGATTTCCAAATAGGTCTTGTAGTTGCAGGTTTAGTCGTAGGTTTTATAGTTGGATTAACAGGTGTAGGAGGCGGTTCTTTAATGACTCCTATTTTATTATATTTTGGGATTCCCCCAACTACTGCAGTCGGTACCGATTTATTATATGCAGCTTTTACCAAAATGGGAGGCGTATTTGTACATCATAAAAAGGGAAATATAAACTGGAAAATTACAGGCTGGCTTACTTTAGGAAGCGTCCCTGCCTCTTTACTTACCTTATGGATATTAAACAGTATAAAAACAGATATTTCTACTATTAATGCTGTCATAAAATATAGTTTAGGTTGGGCATTGCTCTTTACTTCAATTGCAATTTTGTTCAAAAAGAGATTATTAATATACTCTCAAAAACACGCAGGAGATAAATTTCATAGTGAAAGCCATACACAAAACATGCTAACCATTGGAATTGGCGTATTACTGGGAGCAACCGTAACACTAACATCCATAGGAGCTGGAGCATTAGGCACGGTTACTTTATTTTTTCTTTACCCGCTTTTGCCAACGCCTCGCCTGGTGGGAACTGAGATTGCCCATGCAGTTCCTTTAACGCTTGTAGCTGGAATAGGCCATGCTTCAATGGGAAATTTAGACTTAATTTTGCTAGGACAGTTATTACTAGGATCGCTTCCCGGAATTTTTATGGGAAGTATGCTAAGTGGAAAAGTTCCTGATTTATTTCTTAGAAATGCTATTGCTGTAATGCTATTTTTAGCTGGATATAAATTAATTTTCTCAGACTAAACAAACGATTAAAAACATAAAAAAGACCATTTCGGACATACTGAAATGGTCTTTTTTTTATATTTAAAAACGTGATTGACTAAAATGCAATATCGGCTAGTGAATTATTCTCTAAAACTTTTAAGGTATTGTCTCTTACTTCTGTCATTAAACGCCTTGCTGCACAAGTAGTTTCATCATCGCAATCATCACATTTTTCATAAAAATTATGACTTGCACATGGTAACAATGCAATAGGACCTTCAAGAATACGGTATACTTTCGCCATACTGATATCTTTTGGATCTTTTATCAGATAATAGCCTCCGCCTTTTCCTTTTTTAGCGCCAAGGAATCCCGAATTTCTTAATAGCAGCAAAATACTTTCCAAAAATTTAATCGAAATATGTTCACTTTTAGCAATTTCAGCAATTTGTACAGGCTCGTTATTTTCTCGCCTGGCCAAATATGTTAAAGCCTTGATTCCGTATTTGGTTTTCTTTGAAAGCACTTATATAAATTTTAGATTGTAGACACTATATATTTTTCTGCAACAAAAATAGGTTTTTTGAACGAGAAAAATAACTGAATGAATAATCAAGTCCTACTAAATTAGTGTAGTATAAATAAAAAACGATTTTTAACTGCATAAAAGCTACAGTTAAAAATCGTTTTTTAATGTTATAATCAATTGTAGATTTTAAAATCCACAATCGAAACCTTTTAAGAAAGTGCTTGCTCTAAGTCAGCAATTACATCTTTTACTGTTTCTAAACCTACAGACACACGTACTAAACCTTGTGTAATACCAACTGCTAATTGATCTTCTTCAGACAATTTACTGTGAGTTGTTGATGCAGGATGCGTAACAATTGTTCGTGTATCTCCAATATTAGCTGACAGTGAACACAATTTAATTTTATCCAAAAATTTTCTACCAGCATCTATTCCGCCTTTTATTTCAAATGCAATAATATTACCACCTAAAAGCATTTGCTTTTTGGCAATTTCATATTGTGGATGTGATTTTAAGAACGGATATTTAATGCTATTCACATTTGGGTGCGCCTCTAGAAACTCAGCAACTTTAAGTGCATTCTCGCAATGTTTCTCTACACGCACAACCAAAGTCTCTAAACTTTTTGATAAAATCCAAGCATTAAATGGTGATAAAGCCGGTCCTGTATTTCTTGAAAACAAATAAATTTGTCTGATTAAATCTTCTCTCCCTACTGTTACTCCTCCTAAAACACGTCCTTGACCATCGATTAATTTAGTAGCAGAATGTACTACCAAATGTGCTCCGTGTTTTATAGGCTGTTGAATATATGGCGTTGCAAAACAGTTATCAATAATTAAAATCAAATTGTGTTTTTTTGCAATTGTTCCAAGCAATTCCAAATCGATTACATCTACACACTTGATTTGTTGGTGATTCAGCATATAATATTTTTGTATTGGGCTTAATAAAACTCTCAATAGTTTCTGGTTTATTGATATCAAAATAAGAAGTTTCAATATTCCATTTTGGAAAATAAGTCACAAACAAAGCATGAGTTGAACCAAAAACACTACTTGCAGACACAATATGATCTCCTGCATTTAATAAAGCTGCAAAAGTAGAATATACCGCTGCCATTCCTGTTGCAAAGGCATAACCTGCTTCTGCCCCTTCCATTTTACAAATTTTATCTACAAATTCGGTTGTGTTCGGGTTACTAAAACGGCTATAAATATTCCTGTCTTTTTCTTCCGTAAAAGAAGCTCGCATATCTTCGGCATCTTCAAATACAAAACTTGATGACAGGTACAATGGTACCGAATGCTCTAAATACTGGGATCTTTCTAATTGTGTTCTTATGGCTTGAGTTTCAAAACCAAATTCTTGTTCATTCATTTTTTTTTGTTTTTTTATTTCATGTTTCAAGTTTCAGGTTACACGATAAGCAAAAACCTTCATCTTGAATTTATGCAAGTGAATCTTTTTTAGCCAATCTAAAAATTATCTAATTCTCGAATTGACTAATTTTTTAATTCTATAATTCTTCATTGTTTAAAACCACTTTGTATTTTATTGTGGCTGTAGGTTCGACAGTTTTTCCAACTGAACAATATTTTTCAAAAGAAAGCTGTGCAGCACGTTGTGCTTTTTCAGGATTAATATCTCCTTCTAAGTAAAAAACCACAAAGATTTCTTTAAAAGGCTTCGCTTCTCCTACTTGTACTCGTTCTCCTTCAACCTCAGCTTTAAATGAAGTTATTTCCTGGCGTTGTTTCTTTAAAATCGAAATCATATCAATAGCGCTGCATCCTGCAACTCCCATCAAAACTAATTCCATTGGACTTGCACCTAAATCGCTTCCGCCAAATTCGGCTCTGCTATCTACATCAACTACATGTCCACGTTCATTTTTGAGCTTAAAATGAAACGCATCATTTACTCTGTCTAAGGTTACTTTCATGTTTTTTGTTTATTGAATGTTGAATACTAAAATTTTCGAAATGGGCATATTCAACTAATTTTTATTTTTTATTTGAGCATTTTAAAACTTTTTCTAATAAGAAAAAGCAAAAAAGTTTATTTATCTTTTTTATCTAATTTATTCCAATAATCTAGAATTTTGCTTTTATAAATTTCACTCAAAGAATCAAAATTAGATGAGAATTTATCTGTTCCAAAATTATCCGAGACACTCGATTCTATAGTGTAAAACTGGTCTTTTTGTGAAAATATTAAATGAACGGATTGTTGTTTAAAATCAGCATCATAAAGTCCGTAAATAAAAAGAGCATCGATACTTTTGTCTTTATCAAAATCCCAAAATGCTTTTCTACTTCCCCAAGCCGAAATGATTCCGCTATGATTTACTTCGAGAATAGATTTCACAACCCATTTATCATTAACTTTTGTAAACCGCTGAAAATACATTTTATCAGGATTTGCATTTTTTTCAATCTTCGAAAAAATAAATACATTATCCTCATTTCCTGGAGAGTTCACCTCATCTATTTGAATTGCTCTAACTCCTTTGTATGGAAAAACTTCTTGCGTATAACTGTCTTTGTTTCTAACAATACTCGAAACTTGTGCATTAATAACGTTTGTAAATAATAACAGTAAAAAAAGTTTTTTCATCTTTTTAATATGTGAATTTAATGATTCTCGCAAACTATTCTTTATCCGATAATCTCAAGATATCCCCAAAAACTCCTCTTGCTGTTACTGCAGATCCTGCTCCAGCACCTTGTATTACAATTGGTCTGTCTCCATAAGATTCTGTATAAATTTCAAAGAAAGAATCAGATCCTTTTAATCCTCCCAGTGCTGTATCCGAAGGTACCGAAACTAATTTTACTTCTAAAACTCCTTTATCATTTTGTAAATCACCAGACAACTCGCCTATGTATCTTAATACGTGATTTGGCTTTTGATCCTTTTTTATCTTGTCGTAAATTGGGTCAAACTCTTTTAATTTAGTTAAGAAATCAGAAACATTACCTTCACGTAAATGTTCTGGAATTAAGTTCTGAATTGAAACTTCTTCAAATTCATTTTGTAAATCCAATTCTCTAGCTAAAATTAATAATTTTCTACCAACATCGTTACCACATAAATCCTCACGCGGATCTGGCTCTGTATATCCGTTATCGATTGCTTCTTGCAAAATCTGACTAAACGGAGCATCTTTCGCAGAGAAATTATTAAATAAATAACTCAACGTTCCAGAGAAAACTCCTTTTATTTTGGTGATATTTTCACCTGAAAGATGCAGTAATTTTATGGTATCTATTAATGGCAATCCAGCTCCAACATTGGTTTCATATAAATAATTCTTCTGATTATCTGCCAATGCTTTTCTTAATTCTTTATAAAAGCCATAACTAAGCGTATTCGCAACTTTATTTGACGAAATCAAATCAAAACTACTTTCTATCAACGAAATATAATTTTCGACGAAAGTCGCACTTGCAGTATTATCAATAGCAATTAAATTCTCTAAGTGGTTTTCATTTGCGTAAGCAATAACATCATTGATTGTGTAAGCAACTTCCATTATTTTCGATATCTTTTTTCCAATCTGCAGTAACTCCATTTTTATTTAAAAGCACTTTTTTAGAATTGGCAATAGCAAAAACGTTCAACTTAATATCTTTACGTTTTTCTATACTTGCTGCCGAAGCCAAGATTTGATTTATTAATGTCCCACCAACTAATCCATGTCCAAAAACGGCAATATTAATTTTCTTTGAAACTCCAAAAATCTCTCCATGAATTACATTTAAAGCTTTATGAAGTTCTGATTTTTTAACTACCAAACTCACGTTTTTACCCGTAACGGTATTATTAAACAAAATTGGAACAATTTTATTTTTGATTAAAGCTGTGTAGGGTTTGTGGAATGTACTTAAATCTTGTCCTATTATCGAAATTACCGAAACGTTATCAATCAGTCACTGTAATTTGGTTAACATCTTTAGAGTAAAAGTCATTTTCAAATTCTTTTTCCAATTCAATATTATTGCTGTAGTTGCTTTATCTGTAGCAACTACAAGCCCGATTCCTCTTTTCGAAGAACCTTGAGAAATAATACTTACACTAATATCATTATCTCCCATTACTTTAAAAATACGGGCATCAACACCTGCCTTACCAAGCAATCCACGACCTTCAAGGTTTACTAATGATAAATTCTCCAACACCGATAGTGTTTTAATTCCTTCTTTAGCTGAATCTGATGTGATTAGTGTTCCTTGATTTTCATGATTAAAAGTATTTAAAATACGGAGCGGAATACTTTTTTCGATCAACGGAATTATCGTTTTTGCATGCAAAATAGTAGCACCAAAGTTTGCTAACTCGTTTGCTTCATTGAAAGATAAATATTCAATCTTTTTAGCATCACTCACTAAGTCTGGATTTGCAGTATATATTCCATCAACATGGGTGAAATTGGAGCTCTTCGGCATCCAGATAATTTGCCAATAAAGAGGCCGTGTAATTACTCCCATTTCTAAAGTGGTTGTATCGTTATTATTGTTTGATCCAGAAAACCCGTCACAACATTTACAGTTGAGCCGTTATGCTGCTTAAAATAATTAATTACATTTTTCTTTGAGTTGCTCCAAAAGTTGTGCATCCCCAAATTTAGAATCTGTTTTAAGTAACTCCCTAGAATCAGCAAAATTTGCAGGAACTCCTTTTTTGATTAAAATGGCTGTTAATAATTTAGCCGATAACAATTCTCCTTTCGAAAGAATCTGATCTTTTATCTTCTTACTATAATCTCCAATTAAGCTAACTCCTTCAAAAAGTTTATCCAAAACTTCAAACTCTTCTGAAAAATCTACATTCTTATATTCCGAAATTTGATACGTTTTAAAACTCTCTAATAATGGCTTGTAATTTCCATTTTTAGAAGCAATTGTCAACATATCTTCTAGTTCATCTGTTGCGTTCCCACGAGCAGAAACAACTACGGCAATTTTCTCACCTTGATTTATTTTATCAATAATTATCGAAACTACTTTATTAAGTCCTTCTCCGTTTGATAATGATTTACCTCCAAATTTTAATATTTTCATTGTATATGTGTTGTATTTTATGTTGCTCTAAAAATAGAAGCAAGCAAATTATCTAATTGTTTGTACTCGATTAAAAAAGCGTCGTGTCCGTGAACAGAATCTATCTCGTTATAAGAAACATTTTCTTTAAACTTTTTTACTTTATAGGCCTCCTATTTTCCTTTGCAGTAAAAAACAAATCCGAATTGATTCCTATGATATGAATATCAGCAGTTGTTTTTGATAGTAAAGTTTTAAAATCAGCAGTATTTCTTGTAATATCAATTGTTTTAAGCAACTGATTCATTAATTTATATGATGAGATTTAATACCCTTTTTCTGCAGTTTTTCCCCGTGATGACCCAACCAGCTTTCTACATTAAAAATAGCTAATTCTTCATTTTTGGTTCTCTGAAATTTTTCTTTGAAAGAATCTGGCGAACGATAACATAACATTGCGTGAATTCGAGCATCTTCTATTGGTTTCGAAGAATTGTTCAAGATTTGCTCTTGCAAATAACAGTTTGCTATTAACCAATCGGTAGCTTTCCAATCACTTGCAATCGGTATTAAATGTTTAGTGATTTGAGGTTCTAATGCTAGTATTTCCCATGCAATGCCACCACCTACAGAACCGCCTATAATTGCATATAACTGATCCATTTTTAAGAATTCAATTCCTTCTATAAAAATTGGGCAATATCTCTGGCTGTAAAGTCAGCATGATTTTCAATAGAATTACCATTATAGCCATTTCCTCGAACATTAAAGGCTAGAATTGTATATTTAGCAGTATTGATCGTTTTAGTTTCGCCAATTAGATCATTCCACCAACCGTTTCTGCCCGTGACCTGAGCATTTCCTGTTAATGCATGATTTACCAAAACTATAGGTGCAGTATATAATGGCAAACCAAAAAGTTCATAACTTAGGTTAATCGTTGCATACGATGCGCCACTTTCGGTGACAAAATTCTGTAAAATAATCGGGTTGGTTTTATTTTCCAATTTCAAATCTTTTGTAATTTTTGATTTGTACATGGAAATATTAAAAAGAAAAAACTAGAGCAAGGCTAGAGAAATTCTTTGTGTTATCTTTCCACGTTGGGCGTGGTAGAATGCAGCACCTTCTTCGATTTATCGAAGGGTTGCTAAGGATTCATAGGGTCTAATCCCTCGTCCTTTCTTTATAACATTTCAATACGTTTTTGAACTTAATGGACAAATAAACTACTATTTTCTTAAACGACCAAATTTTTTATTCATTTGATTTTGGTCGTTTACAAAATAGCTCAAACAAAACAATCACGTACAAGCAACCGCTGGACATATATATCCAGAAAAATTTTATTGTTGGCTTGTATTTTATTTAAAGTTTTAATTTAAATAAATAATGTTTCATTCTCTGTAGAATACATCAAGAAAAGCAAAGAATTAGGCGCTTTTTTAGCTGCAGTCTCATCTGTAGTTTCCATCCCAAATCTTGGATGTGCCAATTCATTTGTTGTTTGAATGATTATACTTTTTTTAGTTCTAAAGAATTTGAAGAATCCGAACCTTTTTGCGAAGTAATTTTGTGTGCTCATAACGTAAGTTTTTATAATTGTTTATTTGTGTTTGTTTATTAAATGAATATCTTGATGCCAAAAAAAAACCCTTTTGGATAATTATACGAAAAGGGTTTAAGTCGTTTAAACTTATAATACTTTTGGAAATCAATGGACGCGTACGCAAATAAGCGCGACATTCTGCATCATCTTAAACTTCGAGTTATTATTCATTTTAATATTATTATTTATTTTTTAAAATTTCAATATTTGCATAATCCAAAAAAAAAGCCCTCCAATGTTATTGGAAGACTTTGCTATATAATTGAGTAGATATAATTCTAAGCAACAGACTTCCCATCGGATTTCTCCGACATGACCTTATTCGTTTTACAAATATTAAAATTCATCTTTGGTATCTTTTTGGTTTAACAAATATGCGACATATTTTCGTATTAACCAAGCCAGAATCCTTATTTTAATGATAAAATCACGTTAAATTCGCATTAAAAAACAAAAAAAACGACGAAATGTTACTTTTTAACGACTAAATACCTCGCAATAGGCTATAAATTTAAACTCTCAGCTGTTTGAAAACTCCTTTCACTGAAACATAAATTTCAAAGAACATCAGATTTTAAATCAAAAAAAATTGAATATAAAATTCAATTTCAAAAATTTCTAAGCCCAAATAGCTTCTTTATTTTTTATTTTTTCTCAACTTTTAGAATGTCTGTTATAACTCCTCTAGCTATAGCTTCTCTTCCTGCAGCTGCACTTTGAATAACTATCGGAATGTTTCCGTAAGATTGTGTGTAAATTTCAAAATAGTATCTGATCCTTTTAATTGCCCGATTGCTGTTTTAGTAGATTCTGAAACTAATTTCACCTCTAGTTTATTCTCCAAAAAATATATCTTGAACATATCTCAAAACATGATTATCGGCCTGTGTAATTTTTGCAATTTTAAAAGACTTATCCAGTACCTCTTTATTGAGTACTCGTTTTGACTTTGCGTTTAACCCGTATTGATTATGGTCTTAAAAGCGGTGTGATTTTTATATCCGAAAATTCAAAATCTTTTCCAATCTCTCTGGGTCAAATAAGTAGTTTCTCTGCCACATCGCTACCTGATAAATCTCTCTCATAATCTGATGTTACTAACTGCAGTTTTTCGGCTTCTTTTAAAACCTCAGAAAAACAAATATCTTCCGATGAAAATCGATTAAATACATAACTTAATGAATCCGAAAAAACACACTCTTTTTTGTTATTTTCTCTCCTGAATTGTATAAATCTCTAATCGTTTGTAATACTGGGAATCCAGTATCTACAGAAGTCTCATACAAAAACTCTTTATCATATTTTTTAAGATTCTCTCTTAACTCCTTATAGAAATGAATTGGTAACGTATTGGCTTTTTTATTTACCGCCACTATGTTGAATCCGTTTTGGATTAATGGGATATAATGATCTACCAGTTCATCGCTTGCGGTAGCATCGACAGCAATTAAATTTTCAAATGCATTTTCTTTTGCAAAAGCAATAATATCATCTACTTTAAATGGAATTGCAAGATGCACAAAATTAGCCTCCCATGCGTTTTCTGCACCTTCCTTTTCAAAGAATGCCAATGTTGAATTGGTTATGATCGGAAATCTCAAATCAATGCTTTTATTTTCATTAAAGAAAGCTTGACTTTCAATAATTTGATTGATTAAAGTACTCCCAATATTTCCTATTCCAAAAAGGATGATGTTTATTTTAAGCTTTGACATAATTTTACTTTTATTTTAAAATAAATTCAAGAAATTACATTCTACATGCAAATATTATAAATCAATTTAAACACGAATTTCACGAATTCACACAAATCTTAATGGTAATAACTTAGTTTGTGAAATTAATTTCCGAACCAATTAGTGCCAATTCGTGAAATTCTGTGTTTGTTTTTTTTATACCTATGCTGCGAAGTCAACTCAAGAAATATTGTTTTGAATTTTTACTTTGTGCTATTGTTTTTGATACTTTTTTCTAAATCACCTTTAACCCTGCTCACGTGGTTAAAGGCAATTTTTCTAACAAAAAACAAAAAAACCTAACTTTCTAATTTATGCTAATTGCGCACTTTTTATATTTTTAAAAACTGCCTGTAAATCGGCAATTAAATCGTCTATATCTTCAATTCCTACTAAAGTCGAATCAAGTCTTTTGAAACTCCTGTTGAAACTTGTTCCTCTTCTGATAATTGTTGATGTGTTGTACTTGAAGGATGAATAATTAATGACTTCGTATCGCCTATGTTAGCCAAAAGCGAGAACAACTTTGTTTCATCAGCTACTTTTTTGGCTGCTTCAAAACCTCCTTTTAATCCAAAAGTTATATTTCCACTTCGTCCTTTTGGTAAATATCTTGTCCTAAATCATAATATTTATTTGATTTAAGACCTGGATAACTTACCCAAACCACCTCATCTTGTGCCTCTAACCATGATGCTAATGCCAATGCATTTTCGCTATGTTTTTTGATACGAATTGGCAATTCTAATCCCTGTATAATCTGAAAAGCATTGAATGGACTTAATGCTGAGCCAAAATCACGTAATCCTTCTATTCGTGCTTTAGCTATGAACGCCGCATTTCCTAGCGCTTCGTTATAAACTAATCCGTGGTAACCCGCAGATGGCTCTGTAAATTCAGGAAATTTTCCGTTTGCCCAATCAAAAGTCCCTGCATCGATAATTGCTCCTCCTAAAGAAGTTCCGTTTCCTGAGATATACTTCGTCAAAGAATGAATTACAATGTTTGCTCCATACGTTATTGGATTAAGTAAATATGGTGTTGGAACGGTATTATCAACTATAAATGGAACCTTAAACGCTTTAGCTTCTGTCGAAATTGCTTTTAAGTCCAATACATCTAATTTTGGATTTCCTAATGACTCTACAAAAAATACTCTTGTATTTTCTTTAGCTGCTTTAGTAAAATTTTCGGCATTTGATGGATCTACAAATGTGGTTGTGATTCCTAATCTTGGTAAAGTGACTTTTAATAAATTATAAGTTCCTCCATATAAACTATTAGAAGCTACGATATGATCCCCAGCTTTAAGCAGTGTCAACAAAGTTGTTGCAATTGCCGATGCGCCAGATGCTGTAACAACTGCTCCAATACCTCCTTCTAGTGCAGCCAGCCGTTGTTCCAGAACATCGTTTGTAGGATTGTTTAATCGTGTGTAAATGAAACCTGCTTCGGCTAGACCAAATAAATTGGCTGCATGGTCGGAATTATTAAAAACATATGATGATGTTTGGTAAATAGGCACTGCTCTTGTGTTACCATTTTTTGTTACATCATGTCCTGCGTGTAATGCGTTTGTTGCGAATTTTTGTGTGCTCATGGGTTCTGTTTTTTTTAATTAGTTAAATGATTGTGTGTTTATATTTTTAATTATTTTTTCTGTTTTATATAAAAAGACCTTCATCTTCGTGGACATACATCTGAAACAATAATGAGTTTGATTCACTCGAATACAATTTCCCTTTTATTTCGTTTGTATTATTTTTTTTAGTTTGTATTACGCCCAAAATTCTTTTGGTGTCTGTTTTCAATAAAGTTTGAATTACTCTTGAAATTTTATAGAATGTTTTCATGATTTCTAAATTTTAATTATGGAATAAAAAAAAGCCCTTTCGGATGGCTACCAAAAGGGCTTATAGTTCTAACTATAACAAAGATTTAATCTTTCACTTTTGGCAATAGCAAATTGGGATGCACATACACATCATACAACACATCATCATTTTATTTGCTATTGAATTCATTTTATAAAATTGTTTTATTTATTTTAATCCTACTAATTTGATAGGGTAAATGTAATAACTATTTTTTAAACTACCAAATTAAAAATTACTTTTTACATAAAAAGATTTCCTAACTAAATAATCTGTTATTATTATTACTTAAACACTTCGTTTTTTTTAACCATATTAAGTAATTTAAGAAAATATAAGTTTTTCTAGATAGATTATACTTAAATGAACTTACATTACTTAAATGGTTATTTTTTAACAAAATCACTGAGTGTCTGTTTTAAATTTCAATATACGCCAGTAAAACATAAATTATATTTTAAAGCTAAACGAGCAAAACCAAATCTTCCGTTTAATCCAAATTGTGATACTGCCCGAGAATAAGCAAATTGGTTTGCGTTACTTAAATCGGTGCTTGGTGAGGTCATAATGTCGGCGTTGTATTCGTAAAGCTTGGAGTTGCCGGATTATTTCTATCTGGATAAACATCTCCAATATTATTAACTCCAAGTGTTACTCTTAAGTGCTCATTTATTTGATATCCAAAAGATAAATCAGTAACTAATTTTGCGCTATATTCTGGGTGCTCATAAACAGAAGAAAAACCATCTAAATTTACATCTGTTGCTCCTGATCTGTAACTTTTCCGAAATAGCTATTTCTTAAATAAATATCCAGTTTTTTAATATTGAAAGTTGTCATTAAGTTAGCTTTTAATTTAGGAATCGCTTCTTCTAAATAAACTCGGCTTGACTCAGGGAAAAATGAATATTTATAAGGATCACCTCCAGCATTAATAATTGATTGTGGCACATTTAACTCTCCAACTCTTTTTGTAGTGTTATAACTTAACGCAAAATCATTTTTGATTGTAAAATCTTGAATGACATTATATTTCTGAGAAATCACTAAGTCAATCCCTTTCGTTTCAGAATTGATTCCATTTGTCCAGAATGAAGCTCTTTCCACACCTTTTAAATCAAACGCTTGTTGAAACAATGTCAATGCATCTTTTTGTCCTGGGGATGTTGCCCCATTTATTTGTGCATCAGTTGGTCTTGAATATTGGCCAGTTAAAACTACTCTGTCGTCAATTCTTGTAAAATAGGCATCTGTAGCAATTGTTATATTTGCTTCTGGAATTTTAAACGTAAAACCTGTACTGATACTTTTAGATGTTTCTGCTTTTAGATTTTCAACACCAATACTTTTTGCTGCTTGTGAATCATTTGTAAAATAACCTACCTGATACGGAGAACCATTAATAAATTGTGTCGAACTGCTTTCAAAATATTTTTGTTGCAATGATGGCGCTCTAAATCCTGTTTGTCCAGAAATTCTCCAGTTGATGTTATCTGTAAGTTTTAAAAGAGAGGCTAATTTAAAAGTAACTGTACTACCAAAATCTGAATAGTTCTCGTAACGAGCTGCTCCATTTAAAAGCCAATCTTTTGTTACATTTAACTCTAAATCAATATAAGCTGCACCACTCCTTCTGTCTTTTTCTTTAGCATCTGATGGTTGAAATCCTGAGAATCCTTGTGCTCCTGCTCCACGCTTAGCACCAAAAAAGTCAGTTACAATTAATGGTGAGTTGCCAGGTAAAATTCCCGAAACAAGATTTCCATTTACATCATACAAACCATAAGACTCAACATCTCCTTGTTTTATCTGATAATTTTCATACCTAAATTCTCCTCCAAAAGCAACATTCAATCCTCCTAATACATCATATTTTTTACTTAAATCTAAATTGGTTGTGCTTTGTAGAAATGAAACTTTTCCTGCATAAAAACTATCTACTGAATTTGTTCCTAATGTAGCATTGATAGTATTGTTCACATCATATTTAAAAGAATTGGTTCCAAGGTTTGTACTAATATCTGTATCGAAACCAAATAATTGAGTTGTAAGTCCAACTGCAGAAGATAAATCTAGAATATCCGATTCTATTTCTGGTAAAAATCCATTTGCATAGACTTGTGTAAATGTTCCAGAACCATTTGGAAGCCTGTTAAAAGCATAAGATTTTCCATTTCTGTATGAAGCTCCTCCAAAAGAATACAATGATGTAATTTCAGTCAAAGGATATTTTGCAGTATAATACAATTGTCCCGACGCTAATTCTGATTGACCAACGCTCATATTATAATCACTTCTTTTCCTGTCCTCTATAATTAATCTCATTATTAGTTACATCAAAACCTAATGCGGTTTGCATTTGAGTGATGCTGTTGCTGATGAAATTGCCGTTTGCTGAGCTGGGTGTAAAATAACCTACTTGTGGAGCATATTGTTGCAGCGAACTAATAATCTGAGCTGAATTTGGAGTCGTATTAATGTTACTAAATAATGAATTGATATTTACTCCATTCTGAGCAGCTCTATATTCAACAGCATTATATGCATTAAATATATTATTACTTCTAATTCCTGCTCTACTTGTTGCCTGTCTTGTAACAGCACTACCTGTAACATTCAAGAAACTTCCTTCTTTACCTAAAGATGTTCCGTAATTTAAGTCTACTTGTAAAGATTGACCATCTGTACCTCCTTTGAAGTTATTTGATCCAGAAGAAATGTTTGCTCCATATTGCACCTCCCCTGAGAGGAAATTAGCATTTTTCTTCAATACAATATTAATTACTCCCGCAATGGCATCTGAACCATACTGAGCAGCCGCTCCATCTCTTAAAACTTCAATTCTTTCGATTGCAAATGATGGTATCGCATTTAAATCTGTTCCTACCAAACCTCTTGGGTGCTCCATTAATATTAACTAATGCACTTGTATGTCTTCTTTTACCATTTATAAGTATTAAAACCTGATCTGGCCCCAGTCCTCTTAATTGTGCTGGATCAATATGATCGGTTCCATCTGCTGTTGAAGTGGGATTACTTGTAAATGATGGCGCAACATAATTTAATATTTGAGTTACACTGGTTTGTGGTGCACCTTTTGTTATTTCAGAAATATTAAAAATATCGATTGGCACTGGCACATCAGTCTTTACTCTGTTTTTACTCCTAGAACCGATTATTGTAACTTCTGATAATTCATTATTTTGTAAAGTATCTTTCTCCTTTATTTTCCTGAGCATAAATGCCTGAAAATGTCAAAAGACCTAAAACTAATGCTACATTTTTTTTCATTGCTTTTTACTGATTTGTTATTGTTTTGGTTTAAAATGACATGCTGTTATATTTTTCTTCTTTAAACAAAAAAACCCCTGCAATTTGCAGAGGTTCTATATATATTTTTGAAAAAAAACTACAATAGTATCTCTGCGGAATATTCCGGCATCTTACAAGACATCATATTGTTAACAGTGAATTTCATTTTCCTTTTTTGTTTTGTTGGGACAAATTTGCGAACTATTTTTTAGTCTACCAAACAAAAGTCGATTTATTTTCTAAACTCTATAGAATAAGTCGAATATGTTAAATTTCTCTTTATTAAATTAAAAAAACAAAAGTTTAATTTGCAATTCAAAATGGTTTTATACCTTTGCACCCAAATACAGAGGAAAAATTTGAACTGATTGCAACCTCTTCATAATGAAAACATTCATTATGGATGCTGAAAGATTTTCATTTCAGTATTAAAAAATGCTAAAGCAGGAATCCTCCTTTAGCATTTCCAGCAATTATTTTTTTCCTCGCTTAATTTTATAATTTTAATTTAATAAATATTATGGCTTATTTATTTACGTCAGAATCTGTTAGCGAAGGACATCCGGACAAAGTTGCGGATCAAATCTCAGATGCATTAATTGATAATTTTCTAGCATTTGATGCTGATTCTAAAGTAGCTTGTGAAACTTTGGTAACTACTGGACAAGTAATTTTGGCTGGTGAAGTAAAATCAAATACCTATTTAGATGTACAACAAATCGCTCGCGATGTAATCAGAAAAATTGGTTACACAAAAAGCGAATATATGTTTGAGGCAAACTCTTGTGGTATTTTATCTGCAATTCACGAACAATCTGCTGACATCAATCAAGGTGTTGACAGAGCAAATCCTGAAGAACAAGGAGCTGGTGACCAAGGAATGATGTTTGGTTATGCAACTAATGAAACTGAAAATTATATGCCTTTGGCACTTGATTTATCTCATAAATTATTACAAGAATTAGCTATTTTAAGACGTGAGAATAAAGAGATCACTTATTTACGTCCTGATGCTAAATCTCAAGTTACATTAGAGTACAGTGATGACAATAAGCCAACACGTATCGATGCAATTGTAATATCTACTCAACATGATGATTTTGATGAAGAAGCTGTAATGCTTGCTAAAATCAAAAAGGATATTATCGAAATTCTTATCCCAAGAATTATTGCTAAAAACCCAACTCACGCACATTTATTCAATGATAAAATTCAATATCATATTAACCCAACTGGAAAATTCGTAATTGGAGGACCTCACGGAGATACTGGATTAACTGGAAGAAAAATCATTGTAGATACTTACGGTGGTAAAGGAGCTCACGGTGGTGGTGCTTTCTCTGGAAAAGATCCAAGTAAAGTAGATAGAAGTGCTGCTTATGCTACACGTCATATCGCTAAAAACTTAGTTGCTGCTGGTATCGCTGATGAAATCTTGGTACAAGTTTCTTACGCAATTGGAGTTGCAAAACCAATGGGTATTTTTATTGATACTTACGGAACTTCTAAAGTAAACTTAACTAACGGTGAAATCGCTAAAAAGGTAGAAGCTATTTTTGATATGCGTCCTTACTTTATTGAGCAACGTTTAAAATTAAGAAATCCTATTTATAGCGAAACTGCTGCTTACGGCCACATGGGACGTAAACCTGAAACTGTAACTAAAACTTTTTCTGCTCCAGGAGGAAACGAAAAAACGGTTACTGTTGAATTATTCACATGGGAAAAACTTGATTTTGTTGATCAGGTAAAAGCTGCATTTGGATTGTAATTATAGACTAACTTAGATTGTTAGATTTTTTTTTGACAACTACTTTACTTTAAATATAAAAAGCCCAATTTCTAAAATTAGAAATTGGGCTTTATTTATAAAAAAACTTTTTTATCTTTCTAATTGTACATTAGGCAATGTTTTAGGACGATTTGCATCATTTGATAAAATCCAGCCAGTACGATACATCCACTCTGTCATTTTACGTAATTTTACGTAATCAATCTTCTCCGCTTCATCCATTGGTGTATGGTATTCGCTATGTAAAACGCTCGTAAAGAAAACTGCTGGTATTCCTTTGCGTGCATATGGTAAATGATCTGAACGAAAATAAAAATACTCTGGATGTTCGGGTTTATCCCAAAGCTTATCTAATTCGAATTTTGGACCTTCATCATTTGCTCTTTTAGCAATATTAACCAAATCTGATGAATTTTCATGAGGGGAACTAGAGCCTAAAAGTGCTGCTTGATTTACATCATTTCGTCCAATCATATCTCCATTTAAAACTGCAACGATATCCTTTTCTGGAACTGTTGGATGAGATGCGTACCATCTTGAGCCTAATAAACCACGCTCTTCTGAACCATGAAATACAAATAAAGCTGTTCTTTTTCCTGGTTGTTTTTTATAAGCTCTTGCAATCGCTAACATTGCAACACAAGTGCTAGCGTTATCATCTGCTCCATTATAAATAGAGTCCTGACCATATTTTTGTCTTACTCCATCATGATCCTGATGTCCACTAAAAAGTACATACTCATTTTTTAATTTAGGATCTGTCCCTTCTACTTTTCCAATTACATTTACAGAAGGGTATTTATAAGTCTCAGAAACTACCTCAGCAGATAATTTATCTTTAGTCTTTTTTAAATAAGCTAATTGATCATTATGTACCCAAAAAACAGGCATAGTCGACCCTATTTTATCACGAAAATCTCCAATCCCATATATACCTCTTGTCATCTGTGGCTCTACCTGCGACCAACTTTGTTCAGCTAATTCATCTGCAACCATAATAAGCGCCTTTGCACCTTTTTTTACTACAAGATCATAATATTTATTCCTTACAAGCCCTGGATAACGTCTGTCAAAAAGAGAAATATCATCTGCAATTCCTTCCTTTGAAGCCAACAATACAACAGCTTTTCCTTTAATATTTGCTTTCTCAATTTCTTCTTTTGTAGCAGCTCCTAAATATAATAGTGGAGCATCAACCTTACTATTTGTCGTTTCTGCTACCAAAACTTCTTTCCACAATTTATATTCTTTTTTCCCTATTTTAAATTTTGTATTAGAGGTAACCTGATGCCTGTACAAATCAAAAAACTGAAAATAAGTTCCATCATCTCCTAATGGTGCCATTCCTGCTTCTTTTGCTTTATTTGCCAACCACATTGACACTTTTAACTCATCCAGAGTTCCAGCTTCACGACCATTAAAATGATCTCCTGCCATCTGATACATGTCTGTTCTAAGATCTTTATCTGTAATTGCCGAAACTAAAGGCTTCTTAATTGCTTGCGAGAAAACTACTCCTCCATAAGTAAGCAAAACAAGGATAATTATTTTTTTCATACATTTTAATTTTATAATTCAAACTTAGTGATTTAATAAGAAAAAAGACTCATTTGTATTTAAATATCTAAAGAACACTAACAACATATTTTATTTCAACCTTAAATAATTTAAGAGTAAAGATGATTAAATTAAGAACAAAAAAAAGCCTTTGAAGATAATCTTCAAAGGCTTTTTAAAACTTAATAGGTTCCGTTTTGCATTTTAACTAATGTTTCCTGAATTTCCATTTTAGTTTCTTCCTCAACATCCTTGAAAAACTGTATGGCTATTTGTTGCGTTTTAATTGCTTTATCTTTTTGCCCGTCTTTATAATATAATTGTGCTAATGTATCCAGATAATAGGGATCATTTTTTTTAACGATTAAACTATATTCTGACCATTTAATTGCTTTCTTGATAAAAGCAGTATCATTGGAATGTAATACAGTAAACCAAGCAACATCATTACAAAGATTCGTATGATATTCTTTAAACTCTTTCCAACCGTAATAAGAGGTAGAAACATCTGCACCATACATTTCGTCTAGTCTTTGAATTAAATTCTCCTGCGTTACCAACATCTTATCAAAATAAATGTCAAACTCTTTTAAATATAAATTATCTGGATCTCCATTGGCTGCATTGGCTGCCAAATAATAGAAGTAACTTCTATAAGATTCGAAATTACCCTTTCCATCAGAGATTAATTTCTGATATGTTTCCATTACTTTTTTCTCGTCAGATTTTTCTTTAACTCCACCATCAGCGTAAAATATGGCATTATTTTGCAAAACACTCGAGATTTCTGAGCTTAAATCTCCTATTGCAACACGCGTGTCATCTTTTGCATTGTATTCTTGGCTTTGAGTTTCGATTGCATCGTAATGTTTCAGCAAATAATCTATCGATTTAAAATCGGTATCATTTAAAACTTTATCTGTTTTAAACATCACTTTATTAAACCCTGCACTTTTAATTTCTGCCAGAATAGATTCTACAAGCATCATATTAGGCTTTGTATCTTTCTGATGTGCTATAATAATCTTTTCCCAAACTGACTGTACTTGTTTTTTATCCAAAGCAGATTTAGCAAATATAAAATCTCCTTCAACAGGCTCTTCACTATAATAATCATCTGAGATGTCTGTAAATACCGAAACAGCATTAAACGCTTTTATCAAATCAGCATCACTAGCCTTTTTATTGGTAATGACTTTACTAAAATCGGTCAAAGCACTTGCTTTTTTAAGCTTAATATAAAGAGCATCATAATACGTAAACTGATATTGTTTATCGATTAAATTTGATTTTGAAGTCGCAAGAATATTTCCGTTCTTATCTAATATAATTATACTTGGTGAGTCTGAAATTTTATTTTTCTTTAACCAGCTTTTATCATTTTTATTAGTCAAATAGTAATTATAAACATCATATTGAGGATCATATGTTTCATAAAAATTATATCCTAAAGTCTCTTGTTGACTTTTAATAAAAGCATCAAAATAGGTTTGAGCCGAATTATTATTAGCATCATTGTATACAATCAAAAACTTATCGCCTGTAACTTGGGTTACTTCTATTGCATCTGCTAAAGATTTTTCTACTTTTAGTTTAAAATTTACTTTTGGTGCAACATCATAAACCGCTGTAGCTACACTATCTATACCAACTCCCCAATCTTCTGTAAGAAGCGGCTCTTTGCCTGGATAAGTCCAATCTTTAATACTTTTATTTTCCAGAGGAAGCAACTTTGTTTTTACTGAATCCTTATTAAGTGCTTTTGCATTTTGAAAAGTCAACGGATTTTTACCCGTTATTTCAAAAATCACTAACTCATTTTTCTTTTTATCAAAAAAACCTTTTAACTCAGGATTATCAGAATACGGCTGATACTTTATCGCTACGCCTGTAGCTTTGGCAGGAATCTCATATTTTAATACTTTACTTGGCGTATTACTATCATATCCTTCATAAACAAGATATAAAAATTGAGCATGATCAATTTCAAAATTTAGTGATGAATCTGCACTTGGGTCTCCAACGACTTCTACATCTGATAATTTTTGATATTGAACGGGATCATTTCCGTTCTGTGTACCAATATAGAAACCATAATATAATGTTTCTTCAAATTTTCCTTTAATTTTTCCTGCACTCCCAGGTGTATCAAAAGTAAAATCAACATCAAAAACAACTCCGTCTCTATTTTTACCTTTTAGCAATAATGAATCTTCTTTTACTTCATAATCACCTTCCAAAAAAACCATTTCATACTTATTGTTTTCCAGTAAATTCAATTTTATCCTTAACCCCTGATCATTATCTTTAGACAAATAAGAAGCTTTCTCGAGAGTTTGGTTTTGTGCAAATGAAAATGATGTTACAAAAAAAAGTACCGAAGTACTCAGCAAAAAATTTCGCATATAAATTATATTTTGTTAATAGTAAGCTACACAAATATATTCTCTTTTTAAAACAAAAAATGATTCGTAATTAAAAAACTACAAATATTTTTTTCGCTAAAAGCAATATACATAGAGACTGAACAATGTACTGATATCACTTATAGCACACTAGGAGAAACGATCATCGTAAAATATTTTTCATTTAATAAATGACAAATCAATTATCCAAATCGATAAACAAATAAGTATTTAAATAAGATTATCATAAAAAAGCCGTTCTATTACATATTAACTCCCCCAAATAATTAGACTAAAACAAATAGCAATTAAGTATTTTTGTAATTTACCTATTCAAAATATGAGTTATTAAAACCAAAACGACAATGTATAAAAATTTGATTTTTCTGATTCTTATTAACTCATTTTCAGTAGCTTTTTCTCAGGATAAGAAAATCCAGATTGCTACAATAAATAGTATAACCTTGGATGCAGATCAATTTTCAGGAATCGATTCTTTTGGTTTCTCTTATTTAATAAAAGACAACCGATTTATTAAGACCAACGGCAAAGATGCTTACGAATATAAAAATATCTCATTAGGAAAAATCACTAAAGTTGATGTAGAAAATCCTCTTAAAGTTGTTCTATTTTATGAAGATTTCAACACCGTAATTTTACTCGATAATCAGTTCAACGAAACAAATAGAATTAATTTCTCAAGAAACACAGCTCCTATCCTTGCTTCTGGAATTGGAATTGCCTCACAAAACCAACTTTGGGTCTACAATACCTTAAACCAACAAATAGGCCTTTATAATTATTTAAAAGATGAGTATAAAACCATCTCAACACCTCTATCGGGAAACATAAAATACTATCAATCGAATTTCAACGTTTTTTATTGGATAGACGAAAAGAACAATTGGTTTTCATGTGATATCTTTGGAAAAGTAGTTACTTTAGGAAAAATACCTGATTTTGATGATTTAACTATTTTAAACAGCCATCAATATATTTTTAAGAGGACTAATTTATTGTTTTTTAAAGATATCACTAAGCACGAATTAGGAAATCCATTGCAAATTGAAATTTCAGAAAAAACGTTTGGGAATTTCTACTACAAAGACCAAATTTTATCTATTTTTACATTTGGAGGAATTACAAATTATAAAATCATAATACCGTAATGCACATAGCAATAGCAGGAAACATAGGCGCAGGAAAAACAACTCTAACGAAATTACTGGCCAAACATTTCAAGTGGGAACCCCATTTTGAGGATGTGGTTGACAATCCTTATTTGGATGATTTTTATCATCAAATGGAACGTTGGTCGTTTAATTTGCAAATTTATTTCTTAAACAGCAGGTTTCGCCAAGTGCAGCAAATTCGAGAAAGTGGTAAAAAAATCATTCAAGATAGAACCATTTATGAAGATGCTTATATTTTTGCTCCCAATTTATATTCGATGGGTTTGATGACAAGTCGTGATTTCCAAAATTATACTTCTTTGTTTGAACTAATGGAAACATTGGTAAAATCACCCGATTTGTTAATTTACTTAAGAAGCTCTATCCCAAATTTAGTAGGACAGATACACAAACGTGGCCGCGAATATGAAAACTCTATTTCTATTGATTATTTAAGCCGTCTGAACGAACGTTATGAAGCTTGGGTACAAACATACACCAAAGGAAAACTTTTAATAATTGATGTTGACAATATAAACTTTGTAGATAATCCAGAAGATTTAGGCGACATCATCAATAGAATTGATGCTGAACTAAACGGATTGTTTTAAAACATAAAAAATGCCTCTAAAATATAATTTAGAGGCATTTTTTTATTATGCAACATTGTTAATTGACAATGTTATTTGAGTTAAGTCATTTACTTATTTCAAAGCATCAATTTGAGCATTCACTTCTGCTTCTGTCCCTTTAAATGTCTTAGTATCTACCTTACCATTTACGGTAGTTGTAACTGTTCCTACAACCAAACCGTTTACATTCACAATTTCTACTCTAACTGCTTCTGTTTTAGTGTACTTAGTTGTATCAAAACAATCGGTTCTTTTATGAAGGTATTTTCCGTTTGCGTCATAATTTGCTAAGCATTTTGCAGTCTCTTCAGGACTACATCCTTTTTCTTTACACATTTGCGCACATTCTTCTCTGGTCATTGTTGCCATTTTAGACATATCACATTTAGAATGTCCGCCATGCATTTCTGTTTTAGCGCAACAAGAACCTTCTTCTGCCATTCCTGAAGCTGAGTGTCCTTCGCCTAGTATCGGAGCAATTACTAATCCTATCAAGCACGTTAGTTTGATCAAAATATTCATTGATGGTCCTGATGTATCTTTAAATGGATCTCCAACTGTATCTCCTGTCACAGCCGCTTTATGTGCATCAGAGCCTTTATAAGTCATTTCTCCATTAATAAGTACTCCTGCTTCAAAAGATTTTTTTGCGTTATCCCAAGCTCCTCCTGCATTATTTTGAAAAACTGCCCAAAGAACTCCCGAAACATAATCCCGCCATATAACCTCCAAGCATTTCGGCTATCAATTGATTATTACTTCCGTAAACCAATTTTCCTAACAATACAATTGCAATAGGAAAACCAATTGTTAAGATTCCTGGAAGCATCATCTCGCGTAAAGCGGCTTTAGTCGAAATATCGACACATTTTGCATATTCTGGTTTTCCAGTTCCTTCCATTATTCCAGGGATTTCTCTAAACTGGTACGATTCATATACTCATGTCCATTGCTGCTTTTCCGACAGAATTCATAGCCAAAGCTGAGAAAAAACTGACCGGAATCATTCCACCCACAAAAAGCATTGCTAAAACTGGTGCTTTAAAAATATTGATTCCGTCAATTCCTGTAAAAGTTACATACGCTGCAAACAATGCTAGTGAAGTTAATGCTGCCGAAGCAATAGCAAATCCTTTTCCTGTTGCTGCTGTAAGTATTTCCTACTGAGTCTAGAATATCTGTTCTTGTACGTACCTCTTTTGGTAATTCGCTCATTTCAGCGATTCCTCCTGCATTATCCGATATTGGACCAAAAGCATCAATTGCTAATTGCATCGCAGTTGTAGCCATCATTGCTGATGCTGCTAATGCTACTCCGTAAAACCCAGCTAACGCATAAGAAATCCAGATTGCTGCAGCAAATAGTAATACTGTTGGAAAAGTAGAAATCATTCCTGTTGCTAAACCTGCAATTACGTTTGTTCCAGCTCCCGTAGACTCATTTTTGTACTATTGCCAATACTGGTTTTGTACCTAATCCGAAATAATATTCCGTAACAGAAGAAATAGCTCCTCCTAAATTACCTAACAATAGCCGCATAGAAAACACGCATTGAAGAAATATCTTTCGAACCTTCACCAAAGAAACTCATCGTCATCGTTTCTGGCAACATATATTGCACCAAAAAAGAAACATGCAATCGCCGTTAAAACAATCGAAACCCAATTTCCTGATATTCAAGGCTTTTTGCACTTGTGCTTCCTTTGCGTTATCATCAGAAATTTTTACTAATGTCGTTCCTATAGAGAGATATAATTCCGAAACCTGCAATTGCCATTGGTAACAAAATAGGTCCTATACCTCCAAAAGCATCCTGAATGTTTCGACCAACTATATCTTTTATTACATAATTCCCAAGAACCATTGCTGCTAAAACTGGTGCTACATACGATCCAAATAAATTGGCTCCCATTCCTGCAACATCACCAACATTGTCTCCCACATTATCGGCAATTGTAGCTGGATTACGAGGATCATAGGTGCTGCCTCCCTAACAACAGGAGCATGTATTAACCTTAGCAATACGCTGAACGAAGTACAATTAAT
>NZ_JBXBAV010000032.1:0-8549 GCF_056783245.1 Flavobacterium sp. TC780
AATTAGTTATTAAGATTTTGTCAAATCAGTTGAATACGATTTTCTGGAAATTTCTAACAGAAAAAGACCAAAATATTGGTCAGGAACAACTTGAAGAGGTTGTTTATCAGCGCTTGCAATTGGATTTGCCAAAAAACATCAAAAAGACGCTATTTGGATTGTTTAGTTCTATTGCTTATTCAGATTCAGGAAAAGAAAAATTATACCGAATATGGAATAAAGAAGATGTTATCACTAATTTAAAATTAAATGAAGATGATTATACAGGTATAGCTATGAATTTGGCTATATTTAAACATCAAAAAGCAGATGAAATTCTAAGTAAAGCAAAGTTAGCTATTAGTAATCCAGATAAGCAAAAGAGATTTGAGTTTTTACTCCCTTCCCTGTCAAAAGATGATTCTGTTAGGGATGCATTTATGTTGTCTTTAAAGGAGGATAAAAACAGAGAAAAAGAAACTTGGGTTTCGTCGGCTTTAGCAAATATTCATCATCCGTTACGTCAGGAAAGTGCTAAAAAGCATCTTCGTTTTTGTTTGGATTTAGTCACAGAAATTCAGCGTACAGGAGATATATTTTTTCCGAAAGATTGGCTTAATGGTACAGTTGGAAGATATTCGTCAAGGGATGCTTATGATGTAGTAGGGACATTTTTGAAAGAAAATCCTAGCTTTAGCCCAATATTAAAGAGAAAGTTATTGCAGGCCACGGATGACTTGTACCGTGCGCAAAAAATAAAAAAATAAACCGAATGAAGATTGAATCGCAAATAGAGAAGATTTCTAGTTTTCAGCATCTTGAGATGTTGGCTAACCAAGTTGTGGAAGGTTTTATTTCGGGGATGCATAAAAGTCCGTTTCATGGTTTTTCAGCGGAATTTGCAGAGCATAAGGTGTATAATGTTGGCGAAAGTACAAAGCATATCGATTGGAAGCTGTTTGCTAAGACAGATCGATTGTATGCAAAGCGATTTGAAGAAGAAACCAATTTACGTTGTCATTTAATTATAGATAACTCAGCATCGATGCATTACCCAGATTTAAATTCAGGTCAATCTTTTTATGAAAATAAAATAGGCTTTTCTGTTTTGGCATCGGCAGTTTTGATGAATATCTTAAAGAAACAACGAGATGCAGTAGGCTTGAGTGTGTTTTCGGATAGTTATGAATATTATGCGCCTGAAAAGGGAAGTGATCGCCATCATAGAATGCTGCTTAATAAATTAGAAGAGCTTCTGGAGAAACCTAAGACGAGTAAAAAAACAGATACGATTACCTATTTGCATCAGATAGCAGAGAAAATCCACCGACGCTCGATGATTATTCTTTTTACAGATATGTTTCAGTCAGAAAATGAAGAATTGTTGTTTAATGCGCTACAGCATCTTAAACATAATAAGCATAAAGTGGTTTTGTTTCATGTGATAGATAAGGAAACAGAAGTAAAATTTGACTTTGATAATGCGCCACGTAAATTTATCGACCTCGAAACTGGTGAGGAAGTAGCTGTTTTCGCAGATAATGTGAAAGTGGAATATGAAAAAGAGGTAGAAAGCTATTTCAAAAGATTGGCTTTAACCTGTGCGCAAAACCGAATTAAAGTACGTTCCTGTTGCAGTAGGTGAAAATTTTGAAAAAATATTAACTACTTATTTGGTTGAAAAAACAAAACTTTGGCTAATAAGTCGAAAAATAATTTGAAATAATTTACAAAAAGGCTTGCAGAAACGAAATTCTATACTATCTTTGCAACCGCAATAACGCAGAGGTTTGGTAGTTCAGTTGGTTAGAATACATGCCTGTCACGCATGGGGTCGCGGGTTCGAGTCCCGTCCAGACCGCAATATTGGGAAAAGCCTTTCTTTATAGAAAGGCTTTTTTGCCCAAATACGGTATCTAAAATTAGTTGTGTTGTTTGGTCGGCCTTGTAAGCTGACCGGGTTTAGTAGTTAGACCAATGAAAAGCTTTCCACTTTTGTGGATGGCTTTTTTGATTTAAGCCCATTTTGGTTTAGGTGTCTAACCTGAAAATTAACCGCAGAGAACGCAGTTCCGATAGCTATCGGATACGCAAAGTCCGTAAAGTTTTAATTAAGCTTTGCGGACTTTGCGGTTAAGTTAGATTCGGTTTGAAATTTAGGGATTAAGGAAAAGGTTAGATAATATGAATAAGAAGAAATTCTAATTTTTGATCCGATAAGTTTATTCCAATTATAAGCGTAAAAGAGTTTGGCTGTTCTTGTATTACTCATTCTAGTTAGAATTGTTTGAAGTTGTAGCTTTTTTCGTTTTTCTATTTTAATAGAAATCAATGCGTTAAAAAAATAACGTTTTTTTTTCTTTAAAAAACACGAAAAAGCTTGTGGAATCACAACTTCTGTTGTACTTTTGCCCCACAATAAAGCGAGTTGGTTTGGTAGTTCAGTTGGTTAGAATACATGCCTGTCACGCATGGGGTCGCGGGTTCGAGTCCCGTCCAGACCGCAATATTAGAAGAAGCCTTTCCTAACGGAAAGGCTTCTTTATTTTATAGTAATTCCACTCCGTTTAATTATCTTCCTTATATTTATATATCGCAAAAAGTCTGTCGATATACACGTACTACAATGGAACATTCAATTTCATAAAGAACATAAGTACTATATTAAAACAGTAGATACTGATAAAAAAAGTATTTATTGTTATCATGATTTGATGGGAGAATTTAGACGTTCCGACGCATAAACATAATAAAGCACAATTTCTTTATACGGAAGGGGATGTGGTTTTTGTAACTACCGAAACTAAAACTTATTTTTTACCAGCAAGACATTTTATATGGATTCCAAGTGGAATTGAACACAGTATTCATCCAAAGTCTGAAAACGTGATGATGCGAAACTTGTACTTTCCTGTAGAGAAAGATGAAGATGTTTTTTATCAAAAAGAAGGTATTTATCCAGTTAATAATTTACTGCTTCAAATGATGCTTTTTACGAATCAGTGGAATGGTGATCTTAAAAAAGGAAGTCCGAATTTTGTAATTGCAAAAGCTATCAAAGCAATATTACCTCAAATTTGTTTAACCAATTTACCACTAGAATTGCCTTTGCCAAAAGATGCTCGCTTGAGTAAAATCTTGCGTTATGTCGAAAATAATTTAGGAGAAACGATTCTGTTTGGAGAAGTGGCACATCAATTTGGATACAGCGAGAAGTCTTTGTATCGTTTGTTTCAGAAAGACTTAGGAATGTCTTTTATTCAATATTATACAATCAGAAGGGTGTTAAAAGCTATTGAATTGCTGCTTGATCGAAAATTATCTGTAAAAGAAGTAGCAGAAGAAGTAGGTTATAGTAGTGTGCCAACATTTAGTAATACGTTTTTTAAGATTTTAGGACAGCGACCTTCGGACTATCTTAAAGGGGAAAATATTCTAAGAAAAGGTAAGTTGTAAAGTGTGAAAAGTGAATCATGCTAGCTGATTTCTAAATAAAGTCTTTTTCTCTGCTATATCTGCTGAATCTGCGTGAGCATAATTTAATTCTAAATATGAAATGGGAAGTATAATACGGAAAGCATACATGTTTTACTTTGAATTAGCTTTTTTGTTTGTAATCTTCATTAGATAGTTTGTCAAATTTTTCTTTGTTACAATGCGTTCAATTCACTTAACTATAACGATTTCCTTCGATTTAGCTGATTTTCAATTGTTAAAATTTGTCCGAAATGAATATGTTATTGACTTTTTAGAATTATCAGGCAATTATAAAATGAAAGAACTTTGCAGTGAATAAATCACACTACTTTCATGTTCCTTAAAAAATGGTTTTCGATACAGTGTTATCGTCCAAAAAAAATAGCTTTAATCCTGATTTTACTTGGGATAACTACACTACAAGCTCAGCAAATAAATCCGATTTCATTACAAGAAGCGATAAAAATTGCAAAAGAAAACAACAAAAACATTCTAAAATCTCGCATTGAGGTCGATATCTCTAAAGAAAATATCAAAGAAACCAAAGAACTTCGTTTACCTGAGATAGATTTTAGTGGAGGTTACTCTCGTGTTACAAACTTAACAGAGTTTAAAGGTGGATTTCTAAAAGACAAAGATGTAACACATACAATTCCTGAAATGTATAATATAGGAACGGCTATAAAAGTGCCACTATATGCAGGAAATAAAATAAACAATGCTATCGCAATTGCAAATCAAGAAAGCAAAATTGCTCAGGTAAAAAGTGAAAAAGCAGAGAATGATATTCAACTTGAGGTAATTGCTACTTATTTGGGAATTCAGAAAATGATGGAGCTTCAAAAAATTATTGAAGAGAATATCAAAGAGGAGCAAAGCCGACTCAAAGAAGTTCAATCATTAAAGAGTCATGGTACGATAACTAAGAATGAAGTTTTGAGAGCAGAACTTCAACTTTCGGATCGTGAACTAAATTCTTTGACAAATACGAAAAACATTAAAATTGCTCTTCACGAATTAAAAACAATCCTTCAGTTACCAGAAGAGCAAGAAATTACTATTGACACAACGACAAGTTTAAATGAAAATGTAAATCTGGATAATTATAATTTCTATTTAAATAACACGCTTCAAAATGAAGAGATGCGAATTGCACATCAAGAAATTGAAATCAAGAAGACGGAACTAAAATTAGCAAAAGGTAATTACTATCCGACAATAAACTTCTTTGGAGATTATAATTTTAAATACCCTAATTATATGTTTTTTCCACCAAATCCATATTTGTATAGTTTAGGCCAGGTAGGAATCGAAGCAACATTTAGCCTGTCGGGACTGTATAAAAACAAAACCAAAGTACATATTGCAAATTCAAAGATCGAATGGCAGAAAACCCAATCGGAAATTGTGAAAGATAAAGTTCAGGATGAATTATTTAGAAATCACACTCAATATCAAGAAATAGTTGAGAAGATTGCTGTTGTTGATAAAGCGTTAGAATTGGCAATGGAAAATTATCGCATTGTAAAATTAAAATACCTGAATCAATTGGTTCTTATAACCGAAATGGTCGATGCTGATAATGCGTTGTTGCAAGCAAAATATAATAAAATCGCAACCAGAATTGATGCCGAGATGAAACATTATGAATTGCTTCATACAGCAGGATTATTAAATAATTGAATTTTAAAAAGAGAATAAATTTTTATGGTAAAGATTAAAAATGAAACAAGAGCTAATAAGTCGTTTCATACATTGATAACAGTTATTGCGTCTGTGCTTGTTTTAAGTGGAATCGTTTTGGGAATTTGGTTTTATGTTTTTAATAAAAACCACGAAGAGACTAATGATGCTCAGGTTGAGCAATATGTTACGCCTATTATGTCAAGAATTACTGGATATGTTCAGGAAGTTCGTTATGAAGAAAATCAATTTGTTCATAAAGGAGATACGCTGTTGGTTATTGATAATCGTGAATATAAATCAAGATTAGATGTGGCTTTGGCAGATGTAGAAAGTGCTAAAAAAAATAGTGTTGTTGTCGAGAGAAATGTGGCAACAACTGCAAGCGCAACCACAATCGGGAAGTCTCAATTGGCTGCAGCCAAAACAAATCTTTGGAAAACACAACTAGAATACCAACGATATAAAGCTTTAGTAAAAGAAGAAGCTGCAACAGAGCAACAACTAGAGAAAGTGAAAGCAGATTACGAATCGGCACAGGCTCATTATCAAGAAATGAATAACCGAATCGAAACATCAACTTTAAACACATCTCAAGCCGCGGCAAATGTTCCGACTGCGCAAACAGTAATTCAGTCTAAAGAAGCTTTGGCAGATAATGCGGCCTTGTTTCTTTCGTACACCGTAATTACTGCTCCTTATGATGGATGGGTTGCTAAAAAAACAATTCAGCCAGGACAGATGATAAAAGAAGGGCAGACTTTATTATCGATGGTTAGTAAAGAAAAATGGATTACAGCAAATTTCAAAGAAACTCAAGTGCAGTTTTTAACCATTGGTCAGGAAGTCGAAATTCATGCAGATGCACTTAATGATAAAGAATTCGTGGGGATAATATCTTCGCTATCGCCTGCAAGTGGTGCGCGATTTTCATTATTGCCTCCAGATAATGCTACAGGGAATTTTATCAAGATTGAGCAAAGAATCCCAGTGAGAATTAAGTTAAAAGACACAAGTGAGCAAGCTGACTTCCTTCGTGCCGGAATGAATATAACTGTTGTAGCAGAACACAAATAACATAATGTTAGACAATACAAGCGTTTTTAAGTCATGGGTTCCTAATTGGGCAATTATTGTAATCTTGTTTTTTTGCATGTTACATTCCATGATTCTATTGGGGGTTTACTCTTCAAATGTTACTTATGCCTCAAGCTTCTTGGATATAGAGCCAGAGGATTTACAATTTTCAATGTGTGTTACTTATGGAACTTTGCTTGCTACGATATTAATAGAGAGTCGATTTTCTAAATTTTTCCCACAAAAAAATACTTAATTGCAGTATTTTGTTTGGTTGCTTTTACTATAATGTTGTCGGCTTATGTCAAGAACTTTTCGTTGTTTATTATGATAAGAATGGCAGAGGGTTTTTTGATGGCATTACCAGGAGTTCCATTAAGACAATTGTTAATTACCCGATTTAAATCTAAAAATGCAATTATAATTGGGTTCACCTTTAATTATGGGGCGCTACTATTATCATCGCCTTTTATAATGAATATTGCTGTTTGGCTTTTAGAAAATTATGATTGGAGATATATGGCGTATGGTTCAGCATTATTCCAGATTATTTGTGTTTTACTGATAATGATAACTTTTAATGATAGCCGTCTTCATCGAAAAATTCCATTGTATCAGATAGACTGGACGAGCTTTGTTTTATTACTGATAGCTATATTATGCGGAGCATATTTCTTTGTCTATGCAGAGAAAAAATATTGGTTTGAATCTTTCGAAATCCGATTTGCATTAATTGCATCACTAATCTCAACTGGCTTATTTATTTTTAGACAGTTGCATGTAAAACGACCTTGTTTTGATTTAAATGTTTTTAGATATGCTAATCTACGAATAGGTTTTCTTTTGTTTTTTCTTTTTTATATAGGTAGAGCAACACTTAATATTTGTCATAGTACGATGTTTAGTGTTTGGAATTGGGAACCGTCACGTGTAGCGCATATTCAGTTTCTAAATGTGATAGGGAATATAATTGGAATGGTTTTGGCAGCGGTTTTTCTAGCAAAGACGGTAGCATCCAGATATATCTTTATGCTTGGTTTTTTTATTCTTGCTGTATTTCATTTGTGGTTTACGTTTCTTTTTGTACCCGATATCTCCTTATCGGCAATGGCAATTCCATACATTTTGCAAGGGGTTGCGGTAGGAGTTTTATTTGTGCCGCTGGTTTTGTTTACGATGTCGTCAGTTCCAACAGGCTTAGCGCCATATTCTGGAGCAATTGGAGTTTCTGGGCGTTTTTGGGAAGTACGATAGGCTTTTGTATCATGCAAAATGCAGAGAAGTTTTTCCAGAAATCACACTTTACAAAGTTAACTCAGTTTATTGCACCCGAAAATCCTGAAACACAAAATAGGATTGCACAAACAACACAAAGTTTTGTGAGTAAAGGTTTCAATCCTGATGAAGCTAATCTTCTGGCAATGAAACAAATTTTAGGTTCAGTAACTAAGCAATCCATTTTGTTGTCTAATATGGAGATTTTTACTCTTGTCGGCTATGGGTTGCTAATTGTGGTAATTCTTTTAGGAATTAATCAGCATTTAAAACAAACATTTGATGTGTTTAAAAATAGAGTTTGGAATAGTTTTTAAATTTAAAATAATCCAACGCGATTTTGCCATACAACTGTAAGGAACAAACCGAAGAATATAATACAAAGCATAAAGTTTATAAAACTCGAGGCCAAAAGCCAATAAATGAACCCGTGGCAGCTTTTAAGGCGCGATTGTGATCTTTGTAATCGTATAGTAATTCCCCAATAAAGGCGCCTACAAATGGGCCGATAATGAATCCAAAAGGAATTGGAACAAAGATTCCTATAATTAGTCCAATATTAGTTCCCCAAATACCGTAAGAACTTCCACCAAATCTCTTGGTACCTTTGGCAGGTATAACGTAGTTTAAAATAGAAATGATAATTGTAATTGCCAGGGTAATTCCTAAAACCCAATAATTCATCGGGACAGCTTTTGTTAAATACAGCAACAATAAGCCTAGCCAACTCAAACTTATTCCAGGCAAAACAGGTAGAAAACTGCCTAAAATACCAATAATCATACATATAAAACCGAGTAACAATAATAGTGAATCCATATAATTTTTTTGTAATTTTGCGCATACAAGCTTTTAGTAAACTCGTCTATGTCTAGAATTTTGCAATTAATGTTGTTCTGTTCCTTGATTTTTTTAATCAATACAGTTATATATGCGCAAACTAAAAAACTTTCTATAGACGATCAACTACTTCAGGATAGCATTTATAAAAGTAATAAGAAAAAAGTATTAAATTTTTCAATGAAAGATTTTGATGCACTTTTTTTTGATTTTTTTAA
>NZ_JBXBAV010000033.1:0-3985 GCF_056783245.1 Flavobacterium sp. TC780
GAATTTTGCGATAATGAATTTGCTTTTAGTGATGAAAACCCAATTTATGATAAAAATGGAAGGTCTGAATTATATGATGGAATTTATTTATTAGTAAAAGGTGAAGTTTTGTTTTATGAAGACGTATATGAATTACTTCCAGACGAACATAAATACAAACCATTTGAAGAAATACAAGTAGAATTGGATGATACTAATTACAAAAAATATTTGAAAAACAGCACTGAAAGATAGGATAAAGTAGTGAAATTAATATTTTATAAATTATTTCAAATATGACAGAGAGGAAATGTATTTTATATTTATTGAATGAAATTAAATATAAATTGACAGAATTAAATACACACAATTTTATTGAAATTGATTCAGAAATTTTAGACTCTTTTCATAAATATGAAAAAATGAGAATTAAAATAATTATAATTGATGAAGGGGATCTGAGATTTTTAAAAATTGAGTTAAGACAAAAACGCTTTATTGATAATAATAATAATAATAATAATAATAATGATAAGAGTGGAGCTTCTTGGTTATTATGGGGAGGAAGCAAAAAAGATATTGAAAAAGGAATTAACGAAGCTAAGTCTAAAATTGATTACATAATGGAGGTATATCAAAATGTATATAAATATGATTTAAGAT
Source organism: Flavobacterium sp. TC780 (assembly GCF_056783245.1). Lineage (NCBI taxonomy): Bacteria > Pseudomonadati > Bacteroidota > Flavobacteriia > Flavobacteriales > Flavobacteriaceae > Flavobacterium > Flavobacterium sp. TC780. The sequence goes on from NZ_JBXBAV010000033.1 coordinate 643, forward strand.
AGGTTTATGAAAAATTGGTCAATAGATAGTTTGCAAAAAACATGGTATTTAGTTTCTAAATTGCATCAAGGACAAAAATATGGAGGAGACGAAGAAGGACTAGAAATAGAATATATTAATCATATTGGAAGCGTTGTGTTTGAAATTATAAAATCTTTTGATTACGATGAAAATATGAATACTGATTTTTCTATAACCTGTGCTATGCTGCATGATACTTTAGAAGATACTAATTTTTCATTTGAAAAAATTAAAGATTTATTTGGAGTACAAGTAGCAAATGGAGTTAAGGCTTTATCAAAGGATATTACTATAAAAGATAAACTAGTTCAGATGAAACATAGTTTATTAAAAATAAAAACAAGAACCAAAAGAAATTTGGTCAGTTAAAATGGCGGATAGAATATGCAATTTATATGCTCCTCCGTATTATTGGACACTAGAAAGAAAAATAGAATATCATAAAGAATCTGTACTTATTTATGATACTTTAAAAGAAGGAAATATTTATTTAGCTAATAGATTAAAAGAAAAAATAGACAATTACAGACAATTTTTATAAGTAAATAGTAAACGTGCCTATCAAGACAGAAGACAAACAAGAGAACTAAACAAAATGTCAGTGAAATATAAATTTTCTGTTTATATACACGGGATTTCAGATAATGTAAACGAGCCTGAATACTTCATATAGCATCTAAAGTCTAATGCTTTTTTTTAAACCTCGATGACTGAGGAAAACGTTTCGTACTTTACAAGAAAATTAAATCTTTTCTTTCAAAAAGCTTTAAAATAGACAATAATTAAATAAAAACTCACCCATGAAAAAAAAATTTTTAACCCTAATAATTATACTAATATGTATTTGTGGTTTTGCACAAAAAATCAAGATCGCCAAAGGAGAAATAAAGCTAGGTGAAAAAACGATTGGTTATATCGAAGGTAAAAAGCCCGTTTTTAAAATATCGAATTTAGACAAAAACTACACAGTTACTGTTGAGTTAAAGCAAGTAGAACCAGTACCTGCTATTCCTATCATGCAACTAAAAAATGAAGCCACAGGAAAATTCAATGAAATTGCTTTTACAGATGGCAAGTTTAATCCTTTTAATAATGAGAAGAGCGTTGTTAATGCCTTACTGGAACATAACTATTTAAGTATTGATGGTTTAAATACAAAAGCAGTGGAAAAATTTATAAATGGAGAAGCAACAGGTGTTTCTGAAAAAGCTTTTAGGAATTCAAAATGAAAAAGATCAAATAAATAAAGCTGTAAATGCCTATCAGTTAACGATTGATGATGCGGGTATTATTTACAGCATAAAAGCGCAAAACCCTGATCCTGTAAATAAAAGAATAGGTTATATCAGGATGACATCACCATCAACAAATGGGGGAATTAAAACATGAAATTTTAGATCTAGACAATAGAATAATAGCAACTTGGTATGCAAAAGCAGCTATGGTTTCAGGCTATGATAAATTTTTAAATCAAGAACTTATTACGTTTGATAATAAGGTTTTTAAAGCCACTTTTGACAATAGAGGTAATCCGATTGGATATATAGAATGAGCAAAGATATAACTGCAATGAATATTGTGAGAGTACTTGTTGGTAACGGATACACTTTAGGGAGTCAATATTTAGAAAACATAAAATAATTAAGTTAACAGAAATTAAATAAAATGAAAAAGAGAATTTTAATCGTAGTTGCATTACAACTTTTTTTAACGCTAAATAGTTGTAGTTCAGATTCAGGAAATGATTCGCCAACTCAAGAGCCACCAGTTGTAGTGATAAAAGCAGACAAAAGTAACATCCTATTCAAAAAATGCTGGAGAAACTGGAGAAACTGTTAGATATCTATGGTGAAAATTTTTCGGATAAAGTAAGTGATATAAAAATAACATTTGATGGGGTACCTGCAACAATTCTTTCGGCTACTGCCAGGCGAAATATCATTTACACTACCAGCTACGGAAAAACTATTACCATCATTAGTTCTAACAATTGTAAAACAGAATAGTAACTAATGATGTAAAAAATACTTATAATGGCAACATTGGTATTTTACCAATTACCAATCAAGCTGCAGGCTGGTTCACTATTCCAATACATGAGAAAAAGTGACTCTGCAATTCCTCGCATACAAATGTTAAGTGATAAGATTTTATATTACACTGAAAGTGGTGCACGTCTCTCTAGAACTTTAGATGGAGGTATTACTTGGACAGATATGGGCCAATAATGGTTTTGGTGCTGGATTTCATGCAACTATATGCCGATGAAGGATGGTGTCATACTGGTTTTGGAATTTCTAAAATAGCAGTTGGTGGATATCTTGGTATAGATCGAATTCGCCAATTTTGGAGATAACAAAGTAGAAACCGCTATTCTATCTATGTAGATGATAATATGAAAGACGGGACAATTGTCTCTCAAAAAGGAAAAGTATTTACCACAACAAATGGAGTCAATTTTACTAAAGTTTACGAAATAGAAGGTAATGGAGCCAATCTTTATCAAGCAACAGAAATTGATAATGATCATATTTGGGCAATTGGATATAAGGAACAAGGTAATATCAATCAGCCTTTTATCTTATTCAAAAACAACACAACAGACGGTTGGAAAGAGTATCCTTTTGTAAAGGAACCTGCAGGTTATTACGCTAGAGAAATTTGTTTTGTTGATTCTAAAATGGTTTTCTTTTAATCAATAAATATCTAAAAACATTATTAGATGTTAAGTTGTTTAAAACCATTAATGGAGGTGACTCTTGGTCTCAAATTTATAATGGAGAAATGTATCAAATTTACTTTTAAAGATGCAAATACAGGTTGGGCAATTCTAGATAATAAAATCTATAAAACAATTAATGGTGGTAGTGTTTGGACTCTTGACTACACACACGACCAACCTATTCGCAATATTTCATATAAGAACGATTTTTGTTGGGCTTTTTCTACAGATAAGATTATCAAACGCTATTTGTAATATTTAGCGATAGAATACTGTATAATAAAACGTTTACAGCCCTAAAAAGCTGTACTATTTTAAAATAAATGGAATGAAAAAAACTTTACTTCTACTATTATTTATTGTTATTACTTCGTGTTATCAGGAAACTTCTATAGCCTTAGAAGGTGATTTTACGACTTCGTATGCAAATGAGGATGAATCAATTCCTGTTCTATCAAAATAGACAATAAAGTCACTGGAGCAGATACGTATGAATGGACTTTTGAAGGAGGCAATCCAAGTAGTTCATCTTTAAAAAATCCAGGTGAGATATTGTATGATAAACAAGGAACGTTTACCATAAAACTCAAAGCATCAAAT
>NZ_JBXBAV010000034.1:0-8335 GCF_056783245.1 Flavobacterium sp. TC780
TTATTGCTAGAGGTTAGACACGCTCCTGTTGTTAGGGAGGCAGCACCTAAAGGAACTTATTTTATCAATGTGTTTGATAATGACGAATTGGTTTCTAAATCAAGCTTTAGTTTGAGATAGTAGGAATTTGACTTGTATAAAAAGGGCAGTAAATTTTTACTGCCCTTTTTCTTTGGGATTTATTTATCTTGATTTTCTTTTTTTATTCTGACTGTCTTCTAGTTTCTTTAATGCCTTTTCTTGTTTTTTTGCTTTTAAGTCTTTTGTAGATGCTTTCATGTTATTTACCTTAGCCATGATCTTATTTTTTTTAATTATTTAAATTGTTTAAAATAACCGTGATCCTAAAATTTATGGTATTAAATAAAACTTTGTATAGCGAGTAACATTATCAAAAATTATATTGGTAATGATTGAAAAAATAAAGTTTTTAGGATTCAATAAGCACACTCGCTGGTGCTAATAATTCGGGAAGATTTTTAATTTAAAAGAATTAAGAAACGTTATTGGAACGTTTATATTAGGAACCATAATTATGCTAGTATTGAAACCTTTTTGTTTCAAACTAAATTTGCATAAGTCTAATATGTTGCCTAATGAATTCATAAGAAAAAAGCTATTATTTAAAAAGTAAAGATACTGACTTCTTTAGTTATAACCAAATCTAAAATGTTATTCTAGAGTCTTTTAAAATAATATAGCTTTCCTGTTTTTATTATTTGAAAATTTCACCTTCGATAAAAACACTTTCTATCAAATTACTACCAAAAGCATAAGGGAGTTGGTAATAGGATACAATAGGTTTTGTAATAATGAAATTAGCCTTTTTACCTACTGTTATGCTACCATGAGTATCTGAAACTCCCATAGCATAAGCCCCATTTATTGTAGCTGCATTAATTGCTTCTTCGGGTGTCATTTTCATCTTGATGCAGGCTGTAGCTACAACAAAATTCATATTACCTGATGGAGTAGAGCCAGGGTTGTAATCTGTAGCCAATGCCAGAGGCAATCCTGCTTTTATCATTTCTCTTGCTGGTGTGTATGGTATGCTTAAGAAATAAGAACAAGATGGTAACGCTACAGGCATCGTTTCGGTGTCTTTTAAGGCTATAATGTCTTCCGGGTTCATTATTTCGAGATGATCGACAGAAAGGGCTTTGTATTTAACTCCAGCTTGTATGCCTCCAATAGAATTAAATTGGTTGACATGAATTTTTGGTGTTAATCCGTTTTGGATACCAGCTTCCATTATTAGCTCTGTTTCTTCTACAGAGAAATAACCTGTTTCACAAAATATGTCGACATAATCGGCTAGTTTGTTTTTGGCTATTTCTGGCAGCATTTTATGAATTATCTCATCGATATATCCTTTTTTATTTTCTTTGAACTCCAAAGGAAATGCATGTGCTCCTAAAAAAGTTGACTTTATAGTTACTGCATAATTTTCGCTGAGTTTTTTTATAACTCGCAACATTTTTAATTCTCCATCGAGAGTAAGTCCGTAACCTGATTTTATTTCGACTGCTCCAGTTCCTAATCGTATTACTTCTTCTAGTCTAGCTTTGGATTGGCTGTATATTTCGTTTTCTGAAGTTTCGTTAAGTTTTTTGGCAGAATTTAAAATTCCGCCACCACGATTAGCGATTTCTTCATAAGAAAGTCCATTTATTCTATCTACAAATTCTTGTTCTCTGTTGCCAGCATATACAATATGAGTATGACTGTCACACCAGGTAGGAAGAATCATTTTTCCTGTGGCATCAATAACAGAATCGGCTTTTATTTCTGGAATACTTTCCATTGTACCAAAGTCTGCAATTAGATTGTCTTTTAAAACTAAATAAGCATTTTTTAGGGTTGGAAGAATTGCCATTTCGGCACCAGAAACTTTAGAAATTGAAGTTTCTCGAACTTGTATTAGCTCTTTTATATTGATGATAAGGGTTGTCATGATTTATTTTGTATTATTCAGAAATAGTTATTTCAAACATTTTATCCCAGTTTTTACCTGTTACAAAAATGGTTTTTGTTTTTGGATTGTATGCAATTCCGTTTAGAACATCATCGATTGTTATGCTTGGAGCCAATTGCTTGCGTAATGCTGACATATCTAAAATTCCTTCGACTGCACCGCTTGTCTGGTTTACAACAGCGATAGCGTCTTTTTGGAATACATTTACATAGAATTTTCCGTTGATTAATTCTAATTCGTTTATGGCTTTGATTTTAGAACTTCCTGAATAAACATTAATGTAATCAATCATTTTTTGAGTATCTGGATCCATTTTCCAAATCTTTTCAGTTCCATCTCCTTGGTAGATGTATTTACCGTCATTTGTCATTCCCCAACCTTCAATATCTTTATCGTATGGGAACGTTTTTATAAGTTTTAATGTATTGATATCATATATAAAACCCGTTTTTTCTTGCCAAGATAATTGATATAGTTTATTGTTGATGATGGTGATTCCTTCTCCAAAATATTTACTATCAAGTCTTATCTCTTTATATACTTTACCGGTTTTGTAATCGTATTTTCTAAAATAAGAATCTCCTTTTTGCCCTGTACTTTCGTAAAGGGTATCTCTGAAAAACTCTAAACCTTCAGTAAATGCTTTTGCATCGTGTGGATAGGTGTTTACAATTTTATATTTTAATAATTTTGGTTGTACGCTTGAAACTAATTCTATCCTAGAAGTCGCTTCTGAGTTTTCTCCTTCAAAATAAACTGATGCTTTTAATTTTTGGTATCCTAGTTTTTGATCTTTTAATTCAAAATTTAATTTGTTTAGACCTTTTACTGTACCAATTTTTTTATCGTTTACGTAGTACACAATACTGTCGATTTGTTTTGAATTTGAGTTTAAAATACCCAAAGAAACTGACTGATTTGTTAAAAAATGGGCAGGAAAATTAGAATCATCAAAAGAAAATATAGAATTTTCATCTTTTTTTGTCTCTTTACAACCAATTAGTGTGATTCCTAATAAAATGAAAGTTAGGATGTTATGCTTTTTCATAGTCTAAAATTTAAAGTAGCCAATATACAATGTTATTTTTATAGGCACAAAGCTCTTGCAAAAATATAAAAAGATTGTATATTTGCACCGGCAAGTCCTACACGATCTGCTCCTGCAGACTCCCCCAGGATGGGAACATAGCAAGGGTAAGTGGTTGAGCGATGCGATGTAGGTCGCTTGCCTTTTTTTAATTTTCCCGATGTATCGGGATTTTTTTTTAGAATTAATTTAAATGTAGTCTTCCTTCGGGGAGATTTTTTTATTTTTGGACCTTTCATAAAGAGTTGGGTTTGGGTATTTGTAGTTTTACAAGATGTCAGAAACTTTAAACTTTAAACCTTAAACTAAAAATTAATGAGCAAAGTCATTTTAATTACCGGAGCATCTTCAGGGATTGGAAAATCAATTGGAGAATTTTTGCATAACAAAGGATTTGTGGTGTATGGTACTAGCAGAACTCCAGAAAAGGTTTTAAATTCTATTTTTCCTTTAGTTGCTTTAGATGTTCGTAATGTAGAGTCGATTAAAACTGCGGTTGCAAAAATTATTCAAATTACGGGGCGTTTAGATGTTGTTATCAATAATGCTGGTGTTGGGATTACTGGTCCTTTAGAGGAGATTCCGACTGAAGAAATTAAGAATAACTTTGAGACTAATTTTTTTGGACCTATTGAGGTTATGAAAGCTGTTTTACCTCAAATGCGCGAGCAAAAATCAGGTTTAATTATTAATATTACTTCTATTGCGGGTTATATGGGCTTGCCTTATAGAAGTGTTTATTCGGCTTCGAAAGGGGCTCTTGAATTAATTACCGAAGCTTTACGTATGGAAGTTAAATCTTTTGGGATTAATATTACTAATGTGGCTCCCGGTGATTTTGCTACTAATATTGCTGCTGGTCGTTATCATGCTCCTGTAATAAAAGGTTCTGCTTACGAAATGGTGTACGGGCGTACGCTTGAAACGATGGATGAGCATGTTGATGCGGGTGGAAATCCTAATGAAATGGCTGAAGCGATTTACAAAATTATGCAAGCCAAAAATCCAAAAGGACATTATAAAGTTGGAGCGTTTTTGCAGAAATTTTCTATTGTTTTGAAGCGTATTCTTCCTGATAAAGTTTATGAAAAGATGTTAATGAATCATTATAAGTTGTAATTTTACAACGATTTTGCGTGAAGGATAGGAGCTGACTACCGAAGTAGTGCGGATAGCCTGACCAGATTTGCGAAAGGCGCCTAATATGCGGTTTGTAGATTGCGCCTTTGGGAAATGGGGGCACGCCCCAAATATAGGAACACAATTAAATATAATACATATGAAATTTTTTATTGACACAGCTAATTTAGCTCAGATTAAAGAAGCACAAGCATTAGGCGTTTTAGACGGAGTTACTACTAATCCATCATTGATGGCGAAAGAAGGAATTACTGGAAAAAATAATATTTTAAAACATTACGTTGATATCTGTAATCTTGTTGAAGGTGATGTTAGTGCCGAAGTTAATGCTTTGGATTACGACGGAATGATTAAAGAAGGTGAAGAATTGGCTGATTTACATGAGCAAATTGTAGTTAAATTGCCAATGACGAAAGAAGGTGTTATGGCCGCAAAATATTTCTCTGATAAAGGAATTAAAACAAACGTAACTTTAGTATTCTCGGCTGGACAAGCTTTATTGGCTGCTAAAGCGGGTGCTACTTATGTTTCTCCATTTATTGGGCGTTTAGATGATGTTTCTACTGATGGTTTAGCACTTATTGAGGAGATCAGATTGATTTATGATAACTATGGTTATGAAACTGAAATCTTAGCTGCTTCTGTACGTCATACTATGCATATTGTAAATTGTGCAAAAATTGGTGCTGATGTAATGACTGGACCTCTTTCTGCAATTTATGGTTTATTGAAACACCCATTAACAGATATCGGATTGGCACAGTTTGTTGCTGATTTTGAAAAAGGGAATAAATAATTTTATTTTTAAATTAAAAAGCGCCATGTTATAACAAACATGGCGCTTTTATGTCTGCTAAATACTTATTTTGAGTTTGAAAATAAAAAGGTATTGTGGATTATATATTATAGAAATAATTATTTAGAAAATTAGAAGCATAAAAAAAGTCCCATTGTAAAATGGGACTTTGTATTTATTTAGATGTTTTTAGTGACCGCCACCTTCACTTTGAGTATGACTAATTCCTTGTCTCTTTAGTATTTTAGGGCAATAGTAACCATAGAAACCTAAATATGCGAAACCAAGTAGTGGAACGATATGAAAAGTGTGTCCATGTTTATTCCAAAAATTCCTTCTGGACTAGTAAGGTCAATATCACAAATACTTCCTTGAACTAAAGGGATAACTCCTCCACCAAGAATCATCATGATTAAAAATGAAGATGCTTTTCCTGTGTTTTTGCCTAGACCAGCGATAGCTAAATCGAATATAGATGGCCACATAATAGATAAGAATAAACCTCCAGAGATAAAGAAAAATTTAGCAATTGATGGGTCTGGACAAACTAATCCAGCAACCATCATTAATAAGCCTGAAATTCCGAAAAGCACTTAAAGTCTTTCCAGCATTTTTGCCACCTCACAAAGCTTACTGCTATGAATAATAAAATCCAGATTGGGTAAATATAGAATGAAGAAACATCATGTGCTGCAAAAATATTTGCTCCAATAATTACTCCAAATGCTATAGCTGGAACAATAAATTTTAATGCTGTATTTACTAACGTTGAAGTGTTGAAAACATTTACTCCACCATTCCAACGTCCAATGATTAAACTTCCCCAATAAAGAGCGATAAATGGGGCTATAGCATCTTCTAAAATATTGCCGAATTCAGCAGTATGTAGTAAAGCTGGTAAATTACTGATGATTGTTACCTCTGTTCCTACGTATATAAAGATTCCTAACATTCCCAAATATAGTTGTGGGTAATGTAAATATTGAATTTTTCGTGTGCCACTTTAACGACTTCTTCCTCTTCTTTTGCAGGATCTTCAATTTTAGAAAAGTTCATGAAAATAGCTACTACGATAAAAGCAAGACCAAGGATGATAAAAGGTAGTTTGATGTCTTCTAAATGAAGAGATGTATTTTTATTATCTCCCATTCCAGACAAAGCGATTCCTAATAAAAATAGCTCCAATTGTTGTTCCGAAAGAGTTGATACCTCCAGCTAATAGTTAAACGGTGAGCTCCTGTTTGTGGGCTTCCCATTTTAATTGCTAAAGGATTCGCTACAATTTGTTGAATCGAAAAGCCTAAACCTACAGTAAATAAAGCGGTTAAGAAGAAAGGGAAGCTTTCCATGGTTGCAGCGGGAACAAATAGAAACGAACCTACAGCAGAAAGAATTAAACCAGCAGAAAGTGTTTTTTTGTATCCAAATTTTTGCAGAACATCCATTTTTAAAGATACTAAGAAGAAAATCATAGATCCTACGAAGTAAGCTGCATAAAATGCCCAAGCAACTAATTGTGATTGTACTTGAGATAAAGTGAAAACTTTTTTGAATACTAGGAATTCAGATATCAGATTGGCAGATCCAACAAAGCCCGAAAAAAAGAAAACTATTATCAAGGAGATAAATACCATTTTGTTGTTAGTTCTGAACTCATAATGTGATAAGGTTAATTTTATTTGTTTTTATTTGTTTTTTGATGAGCGTAAATATATTTGTTAACTCGATGAAAAAAAATAAAACGGGACAAATAATGTTAAATTTATACCAACGGTATGAATTATTCAACAAAGTGTTATTTTTTGAAGACGTAAAACTGATGATTGTGAGGGGGTTATTCTAGTATTTTCTGTTTACTTCTTTGCTATAATCCCTACCTATCGGTAAAGTGAAGGATTGGATTTGTATTCGATTTCCTTCAATAGATTTTACTTTATTAATGGCAATTAGATATGATTTGTGAATACGCATAAATCTATCAGCAGGTAATTCATCTGATAAAGCTGTTAATGACTTGTGTGTTATGTAAGTTTTATCGAAAGTTTCAATCTTGATGTATTCTTTCATGCCTTCTACAAATAAAATTTCATCAATATTTATCTTTATCATTTTTTTATCTACTTTGATAAAAAGATGTGGCTCAACACGGTGATTTTATAAACACTGATATTGTTTTTTAAATTGTATTCAGTTGTAATTTTATTTGATGCATTTTATAAATCGGGGTCAAGGAATAGGTTTTACTAAATAATCTAAAACTTGTAATCATATAGCTTTCTGCTGCAAATTCTCTAAAAGCTGTGGTTATAATTACCTTAGTTTTATTTTCTATTAATTAATGAGTTCAAAACCGGTCATCATTCGCATATTAATATCCAAGAATACAGCATCGACACTGTTATTGCTCCTGTAAAAATCCAGTGCTTCTAGTGCGTTAACAAATGTACCGGTAATTTCAAAATCGGTAAAGTTTGTAAAATAGTTTTGTAGAACTTTGATTGCTAATGGTTCATCATCAATCAATACGCATTTAATCTTCATTATTAATAGGTATTTGCAAACGAATTATGTAATAATTAAATTTAGTTTTTTGTTCTAAATTGTAATTATTTTTATAGATCAGTTTTAGTCTTTTTAGGGTGTTAGTTAAACCAATCCCTTTCTTTGTCTTAAGATTTTGTAGAATGTACAAAATTATTTATTACTTCAAAATCCAGAGTTTTGTTATCAACAATTTTGCAATTTACTTTTATTTTCAAATTGGGGTTATTAAGGCCACCAGTGTTTAAAAGCATTTTCTATTAATGAGATGAATACTAATTGCAAAATTGGATTTCATCAATATTAGATTCTAAATTGATACTCACTTCGACATTCTCAATCGGAATTTTTCTATTTCAACATAATTATGAATATTTCTATTTCCTGAATTAATTTAACAAATTTGGTACCTTTTATATCATATAAAACATATTCCATTAATTTGGATAGTTAAATAATTACATCTGGAACTTTATCTGATGATTCCAGAGATAAAGCATATAAGTTATTTAAAGTATTAAAGAAAAAATGGGGTTGTATCTGATTTTCGAGATATTTTAATTTAATTTTAAATTGGTTTTAAAGATCTATTTCTTCTCTTTCGCGTAACCAAGTAAGCGTTAGATAAACAGAAGAAGCCATTGCTACTACATATAATTCACCAATACATACTGCAACGATGTGATTTATTTCAAAAGGTTTGTATTCTCGATTTGCTTCTGGCCAAATGTTTTGTGATATTATATAAAAGGTAGTATACCTAACAACAGGAGCATGTATTAACCTTAGCAATACG
>NZ_JBXBAV010000035.1:0-2450 GCF_056783245.1 Flavobacterium sp. TC780
TAGTTTCGGCAAGCTGTTGGTAATTACTCTGTTAATTTAAATATACAAACTATTAGTGAAGCTCCTAGAGTTAGCTGGTCAGGAAATTGTGGCGGTACATTAAAATCATGGCTGAAATTTAGCGACAATACAGAGGTTGATTTTTTTCACCAACCTGTAGGAGATGGTCAGGATCTTCCCAGAAATTGGCTTAGTAGTTTCAGTAGTACAAAAAAATTAAATCGATTACGATTTGACTCTCATGCAAGAAAATGGCAGGGAGGTATAAATAAAGGATGTAAAACAAAAAGATCGCAAACTAATCTTCTGAAAAATGTAAACTATGGTGTTACTGAATATTACACAAACGTCAATTTTACATCAGCGTACAGACTTAGAGCAACTTTAAAAATCTTACCAAAACTAACAATTGCAGGGAGTGACTTAAGTCGTTTTTTACCAACTGCTGATAAAGTCGTTATTGAAAGCAACACAGGTTTTTTACGTTCCGAATATAATTGGCAATACTCTTTTGACTTACAAAGTTGGAAGGACTTAACTCAATACAATGGTTCTTCAAAAATTTCGGTAGATGCTAATGATATTCTTGGAACAAATGCAGATAAGTATATAGGCGAAATTGTTTATATACGGCAAATTGCATATGGAGGAGAGGCTAAATCTGATCCAGCTCGTTTCAAAATTCTTAAGTCGGCACCACACATTGTTTCGACAACACCATATTTAACCGATTGTTATGATGATCAAAAAGGTAGCATAAAAATTGTTTTTGATAGACCATTAGTTACTAATGAAACACTATCAATTACTTTTCTTAAAAACAATAGTGTTTATAACATAACTAGTTTTGCTCCTGATAACTCATATACAATTCGAAACATACAAAAAGGAGAAGATAGCTATACTTTATTCGGCTTTTATAAGGCTAATCTCTATATTGGCGCACCAAATCATAGCGATACTTTTAAAATAGATTCGCCTACTCCAGTAGATTTTTATTTGTCCTCTACAAATGTAAATTGTAATGGTGGTAAAGATGGAACAATAAAAATAACAGCTTCTGGAGGAACTAAAGAAGGATATCAATACTCAACTGATAATGGGCTCAATTGGACTGATTTCGAAGATTATAAAAGTTATACGCATATCATTAAGGGATTACATCCTATTTCAGGCTCCTCAATAGATTACGACATAAAAGTAAGAGATGCGAATAAATGTGTTGCAAAAACTCAAACTATAGTTCAAGGTGAAATCATGTTAGGGCTTGAAAAATCACTACCAGCTACAATTTCACAACCAACAAGTCCAGTAACTTTAACTTATAAATTACCTACTGAACCAACTCTTCATGGTGGTTCCAACGGAAAAATAATAGCTTCTGTAACAGGTGGGACTCCAATTAATGGTAACTCTTATTCTTTTCAATGGAAAGATAATTTGGGTAACGTAATAGATTCTAATAAAAGTACTACACAATTTAGTAGTGGTACTTATGCTATTACATTAAATAATATTCCAGCAGGAACTTATACTTTAAATGTCTGGGATAAAAACTATAATAATACAACTGATAAAACAGGTTGTACCTTAATACCAACTCTAAGCGTTACATTGAGGGAACCTCCTGCTCTTGTTGTCAAAATAAAAGTTGATAAAATTATTTCATGTAATAGTACAAATCAGTTTGGGAATGATAATGATTTTAATCCTCAAGATAACCAACGAGATGAATCACAAGATGCAGTTTTATCTGCAGTTGTTAGTGGTGGAGTTCCTTATACTGGTGCTGAAAATGGCGGTTTAGCTTATCAATATATTTGGTCTAAACTCAATATCAAATCTAATCAATGGGAAGTACTTAATAATGTAACAGGAATCAAAGCAGAAAATCTTTCAAAAGGAACCTACTCTTTGAATGTAATTGATAAAAACGGAATAACTCAGGGTAGTTATATCAATAATGTATTGGAAACAGCAAATCCAGCTATTGAGCAAATCGTAGAACCTGCTAAACTAGAACTAACATTTGATTCTGGAAATGTTTCTTGTCACGCAGGAAATAATGGATGGGTAACTGCAAAAGTTAGTGGTGGAACTCCTAATGCAGACGGTTCATACTCCTACCAATGGTATAATGTAGACGGAGGAATTATTGATGAAAACAAAATAACGAGATTAACTCTAGGAACGTACTCTATAATTGCTACAGATAGTAAAGGATGTTTCGTACAAGGAGAAATTAAAATAGAAGAACCTCTAGCTCCTATTTCTTTAGATTACAAAGAGATTATACATCCTACTTTTTTTGGAGCAACTAATGGTAAAATTGTTGCCGAAATAATAGGAGGAACACCAAATACGATTGGTGATGCTTATTTGTATGAATGGACAAATAAAAAAGGAGATATTCAAAGCAGCAACTGCCCAACTTATTAATGGTATATACA
>NZ_JBXBAV010000036.1:0-48259 GCF_056783245.1 Flavobacterium sp. TC780
ACGCATTCGCTAAGGTTAATGCTTTGTTGTTAGGGAGGCAGCACCTTAAATGTGGTGCTAATAACTTTTCATCAAGCCCTTTTTCAAGAGTTACTTTTTGAAGTTGAGTTGTTATTTCATTCTAAAATCCAACATCTGTTTGTATTCTGGATGCCCTTTGGATGTCATAAACCTCAAATTTTTCTTGGCTCACTATTTTATAATATCGTAATTTATAATTTAGAAAATTTTGGGCTTTATCCATTGAATAATATATCACATCTTCAACTCCCGAATCATCACCGTATTCTTCTTTCAAATCTGCATCTCGAAGTTTTTTATTGTTTTCCGTTACTATCTGTTTTAAATCTGACTTTTGTATGTCGCTTGCAGATTAAATGCTTCAGAAGTAACAAATACTTCCGTAAGAATAAGTTTATCGGCACATTTTACTTCTATATTAACCTTTACATCAAATCGTGATGATGGCTGATACAACCATACTCTATTTTTTTTATCATAGATACTATCAATCTTGGTTGCTGTAAATTTTGGCATCGCAATAGTTACATAAATCTTGAGCTTCCCATTCGCAGGGTCTTTTATATACCCATCTATATCAGAATATTTTTTCTTTAAATTATGCTCTTGCCTAACTAACCCCTTATCTATCTGATAAAAAGACGTTTGAGATATTACATTGTCAAGAATTGGATATTTTGAATAAACAATAGAAGGGATAAAGAATTTCTTTTTTTATAGCTTACTTTTTCTTGTGCCTGAATTCCTAAGAATGCCAAAAAAAGTAGCAAGAGTAATGTTTTTTTCATAGGCAAAAAAAAGCCATCAGAAGTAAATCCTGATGGCTTTGAGGTTTTTATTTCTTATTAAAAATTTGAATAGATTTATCAGACACATAGAAAATATTTTGTGTCGCAGGATCTACTTCGTAAACTGGTTTTGTGTTATTGAAAATAATTTTATCAACTTCTATCCCATTTACTTTACTAACTTTCACTAAAACTTTTTCTCCACTATCTGCTTTTGCGAAAATATAAGAAAAATCTCTATTTTGCTTTATCGCATTAAAACGAGAATTAAATTTAGCAGCTACAATACCAAGAGCCGCTGAAGCCCCTGCCATATTCTTAGCCTGATTCATTTTTGATTTATCTTCTTCTTTAATAACAGTAGATCTCATATTCCCGCTAGAATCACGATAAGTCATCGTTAACTCAGAAGCTTGTGCAGCACTTACTGCTGACCCAACCCCTAAACCAATACTTCCCGCAATTGCAGCACTTTTAAGTAAACGTCTTGTTCCTTCACCAGGTTGTGTATAAGTAAGGTGGTATTTTATAGTTCCATCCATATTAACTCCCATTACCTCAACCGGTCCAGAAAGCACAACTCCCCAAGGGAATAATTCGATACTATTTAATTCTTTTTCTTTTTTGATATTTACTTTAGCAAATGGCTCTGGTTTATCCTTAATACTCGGATCAAATTTGTATAACTTTTCGTCATTATATACTAAGTACGAATTTGTAGCTTCATCGTAAGTTGGTAAAACTGGTCTATTTTTATCAAAACCGATGTTACGTTTCCAAAGTTTAGCTCCAGTTTTATAATCAACCATATTTCCGTAAGTCCCTGTAAGATACATTACTTTTTCACCTACTTTTCCTAAGTAATAAATTGGATCTTCTTTGTCGTCTGAAATTTCAATGAATTTTTTCCAAAGTTTTTCTCCGTCTTTGTTGATCAGCATCATTTCATTCTCAGCAACATATAAGAAATCTTGATCAATTGGAATTACTCTTTTCAATCCATCTCCACGAGCATCTTTTTTCCATATTTTTTCTCCTGTTTTTAAGTCAAAAAAATTAAAACCGCTATAATGAGCAATTAGTAATTTTGTTCCCCAGTCTTCTAAATAAACAACACGTTTTGTTTTAATAGATTCTTTCCAGATACTTTTTCCGTTTTCTGTATTCAAAACATTTAAATATTCTTTAGCTGCAAACAAACCTTTACTGTTTACTACTACAATATTTTTATCATTTTGAGTCAAAAAGAATCTTGAATAATCCTCTTCCGCTTTCCAGTTTAATTTTCCTGAATTTCTGTCAAATGAATACAGTTTTCCATACAATAAATAATAAATTATTGATCCGTGTACAGTAGCTTTATTGGTATTTGCTGACTCTTTTAATGAGAAACTAAATAATGATTTTGCTTTATCTACAGTAGTATTCCATTTTAACTCTCCCGTTTTCATATCCAATAAAGCAATTGCCATATCTCCATCTTTTTTCAAAGTAAGCAAATACTCATCTGTTTCAGGAATAAAATCTGATTGCATCACCCAAAAAGATTCTTTTGAAGAATTATAAACTACTTTACCACTATCTGTGTTAATGATAATATATTTACTATTGATATAAGCCTCTACATAAGGGCTTCCGGCAACACTTGACAAATCACTTTTTTCTTTAAAAAGTTTCCCGAAATCAGGATCAGTCAGGATATCACCCGCTGAAGTTGACCCAAAATCATCTTTAGTCAAAGTCCAAACGATTTGTTTGGTTTCCGGATCCAAACCTTTTACAGTACCGCCTTCTTTAAAAACAACGATTCCTGTAATTTCATTCTGTACCATATCTTGTACAGCGTTTTCTGTTTTAATTATTTCGTCATATTTCCTTTGGGAAAAAGCCGAAATGCTCACTAATAAAAGTAGAATAATCGAAAAAGTAATTTTCTTCATGTTTGGTTTTTTAAAATTTTATAGTTAAGAATGAATAATGCTCTTGAGATTAATTATAAAAGATTGAAAACCTCAAAATTTTATAAAAATTACTGCGCAAATATATAAAAATAGGATTCGGTTTTTAAGAAAATATTTCTTTCAAAACCTCTAGTGATTTAGGCCTTTTAAAACCATCTAGATGGAAACTATAATAGTCAATTAAAATTTTCAAGAGTAGTTGTCGCTCAATAACATGGAAGACCTTTTGGTCGTTATCAAACTTTAAATTTATTAGCTTTTTAAATAAATTAGTTTCATGTTCCGTCAAAGCACTTAATCCATGAAAAAGAGTAAAAACACCTTCGTTGATTTCAAAAAAGGGCAGATCGGGCATCCGAAACATCGGGATAAAAACCTAAATATTTAGTGGTTTCCAACATCAAAATCAGATGAAAATTAGTAATTTCATCATGTTGATCCAGCCAAAACAAAGCTGTTTCTAAGAAAACAAAAAGCGATTCATTTTTTTCTTCTTCCTGAATAGAGTGATGTAAAATCTCGGATAAGAACATTACAATCGTACTTTTTACAATGTCAGTATGAATGGTTTGAAAAGGGGTGCCAATTTTTATCTCCTTGAAATTTTCTAATGTGCCCTTATTTTTATGTACAGCTTCAATTTCAAGAATAGTTAATGGCTGGAAATAGGCAATTTTTTGACTGGATTTACGAGTTGAAAAAGCATCTCTAACGAAATAAGTTTTCAATCCATGAGAAAGCGTAAAGCACTTAGCAATCAAGCTTTTTTCTTGAAATTTGATCGCCGAAATGACAATTGCTTTGGTTTTTACTTGCAAAATTGGATTAATTTAGATTATTAGAAGCTGAATACTAGAACTTAAAAATTCAACACTGATTACTGATACTAAAAACTATCTTATAATCATCACTTTCTTAACTTTGGTTTCACCTCCGTCTTGTGCCGAAATAATAATCATATATACTCCAGAAGCCACTCTATATTTCCCAAATGCTGTTGTATCCCATTCAATTGTTCCTCCTTCTGAAGTTGTTTCATACACCAGATTACCTTCAATATCTGTAATTTTAATATTGGCTTTATCAAGTAATCCTGCAATTTTTACTGTTCCTGAAAATTCGGGACGTACAGGATTTGGATATACATATACATTATTCAAATCTTCATTGGCTTGGGTTGCAATCCCTTTAAACGAAATCATTCCTTTATTTGTTGCTATATAAACTTCTCCCGTAGCACTGTTTATTCCAATATCATTGATTAGATTACTTGGCAATGGAGAATTATTTATAGTGAAATGATATTTGGTTTCCTGTCCGTTTGGTGAAACGTAAAACACTCCTGAATCTGCAGTTCCTATCCATTTATTATTAGCCCCATCAACAGCAATTGCAGTAATAAATTGTTCATAAAGTAACTCCTGAGCCAAACCATCATCCATAATAATTATCGGATTGGCTTTTAATTGATTTTCTACGAAAGTTATTTGCATTGGTCCAAAACGGAAGTTCTCTTTGTTGGGACCCATCCAAAAGCCGATCTTTAGCATCTATTAGCATGACTACTTTGTAATTCCCTTGGAAATTGGCAAATTACCTGTATCTAAACCTTGTGTAATTTTCTTAATTGTATTTGTATTTTCGTTAAGTCCAATCACACTATCAATATTTTGTCCAAACCATTTTGTGCTATTTTTATCAATAGTCATATTCCCAAAATTAGTATCTTCAGCCTTAGCCAGAACGGTACTAATAGGAAAAGTTTGCCACTGTCCATTGGTCCTTAAAACCTTTAGTCCATTTTTAATCAAACTATTGGTTACCCATAAATTCCCTAATTTATCAAAAGCAGTTCCATTTATTCTAACATCTATATAACCAGGCCCTAGAAATGTAAGGCTCTCCAATCCGCTATTCGATTGATTGTATAAAACTGAAGGAATATCATTTTCTATTTTCAATAATCCTGAAAAAAATGAACTTGCATATACTTGATTCTCATTATTAGGATTAACAATAATTCTTGTCATTGATTTAGCCTGAAGCACTTTTTCATATGGTACATTCAACCATCCTGTACTATTAAATTTACTAACTCCATAACTATCTAAAGGGTATGGGTTATAGCTACCATTATAATTTCCATAAACAGCCCAAAGTACATTTGGTGTAACATTGATAGCAAAAATATCGTTCCTTGATGGCCCTATTGGCATCATATTCTCAAAACCTGAAACTCCTAAAAGCTTAGAAACATAAAGTCCATTTTCATCTGTACCTATGTATACATTATCCCCCACAGTAGTTGCACAGGTAAAACTTAATGCTATTGTTGCCACATCACTATTTCTTATTTGACGCTGCAAAACCATTTGATTGTCATATATATAAACTGTACTTGCTGTTGTTATAAATAAATTGTGATTTTTTGCCCTCATATCCTTCGCTGATTCTGGAAGTGACGTAAAACCAACAAAAGTACCCGAAACTGGATCATAATTATTAACATAACCTGATGTATTGATTGCTACAAGTTTTGTATCGTTTGTTTCAATACTTGACCAATCTCCGCCAGTAACAACAGTCCACTGATTATAATCTACTAGGTTAGCATTTGTAATACTAGCTCTTCTAAGACCACTATTAGTAGCCGCATAAATAAATCCGTTATAAATCGTAGCCTGTCTTACATTAATCTGCGCTCCATTATCTCCAATAAAATAAGTATCTCCAAATTGCAAGGTTTTCAAATTAAACTGAACAATTCCAAAATCACACGAAACATACACTATTCCGTTATGCTCAACAAAATGATTGATTTTTTTAAGATTGGCAGGAAGTTGTTTATTAATGATATCGACCACTTTTAAGATACTCCCATCAGCTTCATTAACAACTGTCATCAATCCATTTTCATATCCAATAAGTGTTTTACGAAATAACTCACTATGATATAACGATGAAATTGTTTGCCCCGAAAGACCGTCTACAGTATTTATAGTCTTAATAATATTTGTCGCAGTATTTTTAGAGAACAACGCGTTATCAGTTGCGGCATAAATTGCTACAGGTGAATCTGAGATATCTTTAATATGATTATAAGAAAAATACCCTTGCCATAAAAGTTTATTTTGCGCAAAACCAGATTGCATTAGCAACAAAACCAAAACGTAAAGAATCTTTTTTTCCATTATTTATTACCTAACAATTGGTATCACAAATATAATACAAACGAGAGTATTTGGATTTCGTTATGGCATAAATAAAAAATGCCTCCGATTCGAAACTCGAATGGAGGCACTTTAATTGTATTTAAAAACTATACTACTCCCTGAGCAAGCATAGCATCTGCTACTTTTACAAAACCAGCAATATTAGCACCTTTCACATAATTTACGTAACCATCTTCACCAATACCGTATTTTTTACATTGGTTATGAATTCCTACCATTATATCTTTTAATCTAAGATCTACTTCTTCACTAGTCCAGTTCAAACGAATTGAATTTTGTGTCATCTCTAATCCAGATGCAGCAACTCCACCGGCATTTGCAGCTTTTCCTGGAGCAAAAAGAACTTTCTTGCCTACAAATTGTTTTATAGCATCAAGTGTACATGGCATATTTGCTGCTTCAGTAACACATAAAACGCCATTTGCAATTAATTTTTTAGCATCTTCTTCGTTCAATTCATTTTGAGTAGCACAAGGAATAGCGATATCCACTTTTACTTCCCACGGGCTTTTTCCTTTATGGAATTGAGCATTTGGATATTTCTTAACATACATTTCTGCTCTGTTATTTCCACTTGCTCTCATTTCTACCATATGCTCGATTTTCTCTCCAGAGATTCCGTCTTCATCATAAATATATCCATCAGGACCTGAAATTGTTACCAACTTCCCTCCTAATTCATTTATTTTTAAGGCTACACCCCAAGCAACGTTTCCGAAACCAGAAATCGCAACTCTTTTTCCTTTAATCTCATGTCCGATAGTACGTAACATTTGGTCTGTGAAATACACAACCCCATATCCAGTAGCTTCTGGTCTGATCAATGAACCACCGTAAGCAATTCCTTTACCAGTTAAAACTCCTGTAAACTCATTCTTGATTCTTTTGTATTGGCCAAATAAGTATCCTATTTCTCTAGCTCCAACTCCAATATCTCCAGCAGGAACGTCTAGGTCTGGTCCAATGTGACGACATAATTCTGTCATAAATGATTGGCAGAAACGCATAATTTCTCCATCAGATTTTCCTTCAGGATCAAAATCAGAACCACCTTTTCCACCTCCCATAGGAAGTGTCGTTAAACTGTTTTTGAAAACTTGTTCAAAAGCCAAAAATTTTAAAACTGATAAATTTACTGTATGATGAAATCTAATTCCTCCTTTATATGGTCCGATTGCTGAATTCATCTGAATTCTAAATCCTCTATTAACTATAATTTCTCCTTTATCATCAACCCATGGCACTCTAAAAATTATAGAACGCTCTGGCTCAGCAATTCTAAGAAGTAAATTCTTACCATCGTATTTTTTTTGTTCAGCAATGAATGGAATTACTGTTTCAGCAAATTCTCTAACTGCTTGAATGAATTCAGGTTCATTTGGATTTTTTGACTCTACAAGAGCCATAAATTCATTTATTTTTTGTTTCATTTTATAAAAAATTATCAAATAAATTAATCATATTATTTACTCAACCAAATAACAAAAAAAGTCACATAAAAGTCATCTTTTGTTATTTTCCACAAATATACGCCTAATAAAGAAATTGGGCTTAATATTTCACAATTTATGAGTAGAATTATATTATTAATACCAATTTTTTAAAATACATATTTTTAACGCAATGTCTTACACGAAAACGTTATAGTATTAAAGCCAAAAAGTCATACTCCTTACTAATTATCTTTTTTTACAAAATTTTAAATATTTTTAGAGATATTTATATCTTTGTTGCGATAAGAAAATTAAACCTAATGTTCAAAAACACAATAATATCATTATTAATTTCGTTTATTTTTTCACACAATTCAAAGGCACAATCTAGGCTAGCTCATGAAATCGGTATTATTGCTGGACCTGTTTCATTCAAATCTGACTATGGACAAAGAGATGATTTTTCAACTAATATTGGAAACACGGGATTCGGTATTGGGCTTGTTCATTTTTTAAACTTTTCATATAATTCTAGACGCGAAAATTATTTCAATGAACACTTTAAAGTTCGTTCTGAAATATCATTCAACAAAACTAATTTAGAGCATTTCGGA
Source organism: Flavobacterium sp. TC780 (assembly GCF_056783245.1). Classification (NCBI taxonomy): domain Bacteria; kingdom Pseudomonadati; phylum Bacteroidota; class Flavobacteriia; order Flavobacteriales; family Flavobacteriaceae; genus Flavobacterium; species Flavobacterium sp. TC780. The sequence continues at coordinate 8,051 of NZ_JBXBAV010000036.1, forward strand.
ACAACTGTAGATCGCAATCCTAAAAGCATTGGCGTGAAACAGCTTAAGGCCATGAGCAGCAAATCAACCTTGGCTAATATTGGTTTTCAATTAGAATATTCTCCATTTATGAGAATACATGCATATGAGAATACCGTTGGAGGATTTAGCCCTTATATAAGCATTGGTGCTCAATTTAGCTATTACAATACCAAAGTAAGTTCAACATTAGGCCCTTTAGGCAATACTGCAACTACTTTCCCTAAATATTTAAGCCCTTCAGATGGACATCGATACGGATTTTCTAGTCAGAGAGGAACCGTTCTATCTGTCACTTATGGGGCTGGGGTACATTACAAATTATCTCCTTTACATGATTTATTATTTGAGGCAAGATTTCAATATTACAACTCAGATTGGATTGATGGATTAAACCCTAACAAGGATATTTATAAAGAAAACAAATCCAACGACAATCAGATCTGGTTTAATTTTGGATATGTATATTATTTAGATTTTTAAAACTTGTTATATATAAGAAAACCCCAGCAATTAGTAAATGCTGGGGTTTTATACTTATAAATATTTTTTGTTATTCTAAAGCTTGTTTCAAATCAGCAATTAAATCTTCTGCATCCTCGATACCAACACTTAATCGAACTAAATCATCTGTGATTCCTACTTCAGCTCTCTTATCTGCAGGAATTGAAGCATGAGTCATTAATGCAGGGTGATTTGCTAAAGATTCTACTCCACCTAAAGATTCTGCCAGAGTAAACACTTTCAATTTTTCTAAGAAAGTAATTGAATCTTCTTTTTTACCTGAAACAAAGGTAAAAGAAACCATTCCTCCAAAAGCTTTCATTTGCTTTTTAGCAATTTCATGAAATGGGTGATTAGGTAAACCTGGATAATAAACGGTTGCTATTTTAGGGTGATTGTTTAAAAACTCAACCACTTTTTCTCCATTCTCGCAATGTCTTTGTACTCGTAAATGAAGTGTTTTAATTCCTCTCAAAACCAAAAAACTATCCATCGGCCCTAGAGTTGCTCCTGTAGCAAATTGCTGAAAATGCAATTGCTCTCCTAATGCTTCATCTTTTACAATTAAAGCTCCTGCTATAACATCCGAATGCCCTCCTAAATATTTGGTTGCAGAGTGCATTACAATATCAGCTCCTAAATCAAGAGGTTTCTGTAAATATGGTGTTGCAAAAGTATTATCTACTGCAAATAATATTTTTTTATCTTTAGTGATTTTGGCGATTTCCTGAATGTCAGCCAATTTCATCAACGGGTTTGTCGGTGTTTCTACCCAAACCAACTTTGTATTTTCGTTTATTAAAGATTCAAATTTTGCGATATCGTTCATATCTACAAAATGGAATTTTATTCCTGAATCTTTATAAATACGAGTAAACATACGATAAGTCCCTCCGTATAAATCATCCATAGCAATGATTTCATCACCTGCTTTAAACGAACGTAAAACACAATCAGTTGCCGCTAATCCTGATGAAAAAGCCAATCCACGTGTTCCGTTTTCTATACTAGCCAAGGCATTTTCAAGAGCTGTTCTAGTAGGATTTGATGCTCTACTATATTCATAATCTCCAAGGGGCTGTCCTGGACTTGTCTGTATAAATGTCGATGTTTGATACACTGGAGGCATTACTGCTCCTGTACTTGGATCATGATGTTGCCCACCATGTATAACTTTTGTATTGAATTTCATATCTAGATAATATTTGTTTTTTAATGAAATATGTATTGTCATTCTTAATTCCCGTTTATGTTTGGAATCTTGGCAATTTCATATCTTTATATTTTTGTAACTCTAAAATGTTTTACAAATTTACCCTTTAATTTATTTTAATCAAGATACAAGTTAATACCTTTGTAATTAATTAACATTTTAAAGATGAGACATTATATTTTTTTACTCGTAACCCTTTTTGTTTTAACAAGTTGTACTAGAGAACTTTCGTTCAAAGAAGAAACGTATGAAAAGAAATCGACTTTACCTTGTAAAAGCAATTGTCCACAAATTAGCTTAAAAATACCGATTGCTCAAAATGCTCCAATTGTAGCAGATAGCATCAATAAAAAAGTGTTTTCTGTTCTAAAGGAAATCATTTATTTTGGAGAAAAACCTTTTGAATCAACTGACTACAACAACTTAACCACTTCTTTTATTGACTCTTATGAAGAAATGCATAAAAAATTCCCTGATGACACATTCGGCTGGGAAGCCAAAATTGAGGGCAATGTAGAACACCAGTCAGATAGTATTTTAAATATAAAAATAAACCATTACACCTTTACTGGTGGTGCTCACGGTTATCAAGGATATCGTTCTTTATTGTTTAATCCTAAAACTGGAAAGACAATTACAAACAATCAATTATTTAAAAGCGAAAAAGACTTTAAGGCTTTCGCCGAAAAAGAATTCAGAAACAAATATAAAATTCCTGCCACTGGAAGTATCAATGCAACGGGTTTAATGTTTGAGAATGAAAAATTTAATCTTCCTTTGAATATTTTTTACACAAAAGACGGATTACTACTTTATTATAACTCTTATGAAGTTGCTTCATATGCCGATGGCCCAAAAGAATTAATACTACCTTATGAAAAGGTAAATAATTATTTAGTTTTTAAATAATTCTTGTTTGAATTTTAAAATTAGGTCCCTATAAGTTAGACACACTGCGGTGCGTCTCTACAGTAACCTTTGCCTTTTAGAACCTCAGTCTTATTTCTCACTGAACATCATATTTCATCTTTCGTAAAATTCGTAAAGCTTCCTTAAAGGACAAATACACTTGCGTGAAAGACTTTAAAAGCAATTTGGCATCTATTAATTTTTGTTTGGCATCTTCAAAACCATTGAGATAGCAAATCATAAAAGTAGAAGGCAAGTTCTCTAAATCAATCATTTCCCGATTAGATAAAACAAGTCCTTTTTGTAATTTGGTGAGTAAAGCAATATTGGAATTGTATATATGAAATAGCATTTTTCTATTAAATTCTGGTGGCTGAAAAAGTATTTCTCTATCAATTTTATAGTAACCATTATCAAAAAAATGAATTGTTTGCTGTTCTAACGGGTAATAACTTGTTTTGTCATTTAGTCCTAGTGGGACGTATTCTAAAATAGTAAAACTATCTTCATCATAAGTAATCGTAACCACATCCTGAGCCGAATAAAACAACTTAATTTGTTCATTTATTAGCTCAATATCAACTCGAGATAAAAATGTTTTGTCACGAGACTTATTCGGAACTCCTGCCCAACAAATCACAAATAACTCCTTAAAAACTTTATATTTTGGCGACATATCTTTATGTCGAAAATTCATAAAATCAATTACACCATCTAGTGTATATTCTATACTATTACGTGAATTATTTTCGATCCCGATTACTGTTTCGGTATTCTGATAATTTTTCTCAACTTCTCTTTCTTCAACTGGAACCGAATTACTTCCTCGCCTAATAAAAACACTATTGGCAATAATAGTGTGAATTCCTTTTTTGAAATATGATATTTTGCTTTTCGGTTTAATTGTAACCAATCCTATCACTTTATCTTTTGGAAGATTTGGAAAAGGAACATTTTCATATTGAATTTTTGGTGGATTTTCAAGAAAAGCATTGACCAAATTTTGAATCCGACTATCGTCAAAAAAATCGTCTCCTACAATCTCATTATCCTGATCTTCAACTCCTACTACTATATAAGAATTATTAGTTGGGTTAGAATTAGATAACGCACATATATGTTTTAAAAACTTCGCCTTCCCCTCGCGAGAATGCAAATTTAATTGCCTTTTTTTATCATAAAAACTACTCTCATCATTATGCGCGAGTAGATTTTTTATTAAAAGGCGTTTATTTATCATTTATATCGACTTCTTAGATTTTTAAACTTTTAAACTTCTTAGATTTTCAGACTGTTGTAATATTTATTAATCTAGACATCTATAAGTCTAATTATCCAAAAATCTAAGAAGTCTAACTAAATTAATTTCTTTTAACTATTGTTGATGAAGCTTGAGCGGTACTCAAAACAACCAAATCAGCAATATTTACATGATAAGATCTTGAAACCACAAAATGAATAATATCAGCAATATCTTCTGCTTGCAAAGGAGTAAACCCTTTATAAACATTTGAAGCTCTATCGGTATCACCTTTAAAACGCACTTCACTAAATTCAGTCTCAACCATTCCTGGATGAATTGCACCTACTCTAATTCCGAATGGATTTAGATCGATCCGCATTCCCTGACTAATCGCATCAACAGCATGTTTTGTACCACAATACACATTCCCATTAGGATAAACTTCTTTCGCAGCTGTTGAACCAATATTAATAATATGTCCCGATTTCCTTTCAGTCATTTGCGGTATAATTGCTTTAGAAACATACAAAAGTCCCTTTACATTTATATCAAGCATAGCATCCCAATCGTCTAAATCACCTGTTTGAATTGGATCCAATCCGTGCGCATTTCCTGCATTATTAATAAGTATATCGATAGCAGAAAATGATTCTGGCAAGGAACCAATAGATTCTGAAACAGCTTTTTTATCACGAACATCAAATGCTAATATATGTACTTCAGTATATTGCGAAAGCTCTTTTTCCAATTCCGTCAATCGATCAATACGTCGTCCGCAAAGCACCACTTTGTAGTTGTTTTTTGCCATTAATTGTGCTGTGGCTTTACCTATACCACTTGTGGCTCCAGTAATTAAAACTGTTTTTCTCATTCTTGTTTTTATTTTATTGCCACAGATCAGAAGATTAAAATTATTTCTTATAATCTCTGACAAATATTTTTTTAATCGATTTAGCTGAATACTAAAAACTGTAAACTAAACACTAAAAATTAAGGCACATCATCTCCCATACTTTCTGTCCAAATAGCAAACCAATCTTCTTTTTCTAATTGTAATTCTACCGCTTTCATCAACGCTTGAATTCTAGCTACATTTACTGTTCCAGCAATAGGAATAGCTTTTGCAGGATGGCTTAAAATCCAACTTAATAAAATAGTATCTGAGCCTAAACTATATTTAGAAACCAATGTTGCTAATAATTTCTTTAATCTTCTTGTTTTTTTATCATCTTCTCTAAAAATAGTTCCTAACGGGTTCCATGACATTGGTCGAATTCCATGCATTTGCATATAATCAAAACTACCATCAACCATTGGCTCATAATTTGTCGCTGAAAATTGTACTTGATTATAACTAACATCAATTTTTTGACGAATTAATTCTGTCTGCGAAGTTGTAAAATTTGACAATCCAAAATCAATAATTTTCCCTTCCGTTCTAAGCTTTTCGACAGCTTCAGCAATTTCATCAGCTTGCATTAAGGGGCTAGGTCTATGTAATAAAAAAACATCTAAATAATCTGTCTTTAGCTTCTTTAAAGAATTCTCTACAGACCAGATGATATATTCTTTCGAATAGTCATAATGTTTAATTGTATTTTTTCTGTTTTCGGCAATCATCTGAATTCCACACTTCGAAATCAGTTGTAATTTCTCTCTTGAAATCTTACTTGCTGCGAATGCTTTTCCAAAATCAGCCTCAGTAGTATAAGAGCCGTAAATATCAGCAAGATCAAAAGTGCTTATTTTATTCTCTAAACATATTTGGATAAGGTTTTCCATTTCGTTGGGAGTTAGATTTTTATCCCAAACTCCCCAATTCATAGTGCCCACAATTATAGGCGATAATAGTGTTTTGCTCATGGTAATATAACATTATTTGTAGTAATAAATCTTGCTTTCTAAAGCATAATCATCAAAGTTCTTAAAAATATAAAAATAGATTCACAATTCATCCTTAAAATTAGATCTTTGCTCGAAGTTTTAACCATTCTTTAACATCTTACTTCTCAAAAAATATTCAATTTGCACTCTCAAAAGTAAGGCATTAAATTCAAGGTTTTAAAAATATTTATATGGAAGAAAATACAACGACTTTAGACATTAGAGCGATCAATGAAAAAATTGAAAGAGAAAGTGCTTTTATAGACCTTCTTACAATGGAAATGAACAAAGTTATTGTGGGCCAGAAACATATGGTCGAACGTTTATTGATTGGACTTCTAGGTCAAGGTCATATTTTGTTAGAAGGAGTTCCTGGATTAGCAAAGACACTTGCAATAAATACGCTGTCACAAGCAGTGCAAGGTTCATTCAGCCGTATTCAATTTACACCTGACTTATTACCTGCTGACGTTGTTGGTACGATGATTTACAACATAAAGCAAAATGAATTTTCTATCAAAAAAGGACCAATATTCGCTAATTTCGTCCTTGCCGATGAAATTAACCGTGCTCCAGCCAAAGTACAATCGGCCCTTTTGGAGGCGATGCAAGAAAAGCAAGTAACTATTGGAGACACTACTTTTAAACTAGATCGTCCATTTTTAGTACTTGCAACTCAAAACCCTGTTGAACAAGAAGGAACATACCAGCTTCCAGAAGCGCAAGTCGATCGTTTTATGCTTAAAACGGTAATTGATTATCCTAAAATGGATGAAGAACGCTTAGTAATTCGCCAGAAATCTAAAAGGAAGTTACGAAAAAGTAAATGCTGTTGTTTCTGTAGATCAAATTTTACGCGCACAAGAAGCTGTTCGTGAGGTTTATATGGATGAAAAAATAGAGAAATACATTCTAGATATTATTTTCGCAACACGTTACCCTGAAAAATATAAATTAGCCGACTTAAAACCACTTATCAGTTTTGGAGCATCTCCACGTGGAAGTATCAACTTAGCCAATGCTGCTAAATGTTACGCTTTTATTAAACGTCGTGGATATGTAATACCAGAAGACGTTCGTGCTGTTGTACATGATGTATTACGTCATAGAGTAGGTATTACTTACGAAGCAGAAGCAGAAAATATAACTTCTGTAGACATCATCAATAAAATTGTAAACGAAATTGAAGTACCTTAAAATTTGTTTAATGTTTCAAGTTTCATGTTGGGATAACTAACCTGAAACCTGAAACTTTTAAACTTTAAACAAATAAAATGGATACAAAAGACCTCTTAAAAAAAGTACGTAAAATAGAAATAAAAACCAAAAGATTGAGTAATCATATCTTTTCGGGAGAATATCATTCTTCATTTAAAGGGCGAGGAATGACTTTTAGCGAAGTACGTCAATATCAATATGGCGATGACATTCGTGCTATTGATTGGAATGTAACAGCACGTTATAATGAAGCTCATGTAAAGGTTTTTGAAGAAGAACGCGAACTTACCATGGTTCTTATGGTAGATATTTCGGGTTCTGAAAATTTTGGTTCAAAAAGTCAGTTCAAAAAAGATATTGTTACCGAAATTGCTGCAACAATGGCTTTCTCTGCAACCCAAAATAATGACAAAATAGGGTTGATTTTATTTTCGGACATAATCGAATTGTATATTCCTCCTAAAAAAGGAAGATCTCACGTATTACGTATCATTCGTGAATTAATCGAATTTGAACCTAAAAGCAATAAAACTGATGTCGCTCAAGCATTAAAGTTTTTATCAGGTACACAAAAAAAGAAAGCTATCGTTTTTGTAATCTCCGATTTCATGTCAGATGATTATGAGCATACATTGAAAATCGCATCCAAGAAACATGATATTACAGGTATCAGAGTATATGATATTCGAGAAGAAAAAATACCAAATATCGGAATGGTTTCTATGCTTGATGCCGAAACTGGTAAAACACAATTAATTAATACTGGTTCTAAAACAATACGCGCGAATTACGAAAAGCACTATCACAGCAAAGTAGCTTATTTTAAAGAAACTTTTAGCAAATCAGGAGCTGGTGTTGTGAACACTCGTGTCGATGAAAGTTACGTAACCAAATTATTAGGCTATTTTAAATCGAGATAAAGAAATTAGATTATTAGACTTCTTAGATTATTGGATTTAAACAAAATCTGAAGACATAAATTAAAAAATAAAATTCGCTTAAATCTGTACCTTCAATGTTCCTTTTTAAGCATTCATTTTAGACTAAAATCTGAAATCATTAATCAAATGAAATTAAAACTTTACATATTTTTATTCTTGCTATCTGCAACTGTTTTTGGGCAACAAAAACAAATTGAGACTAGCATAGATACTACTAAAAATAAAATTGGAGCTGAGTTTAAGTTAATACTTAAAACTACGGTCGATTCTAAATCGAAAGTAGTTTTCCCTAAACTTAAAAATATCGGACCTCTTGAGGTAATTAAATCGTATCCAATTGATACAGTCAAAAAAGACGACCGTTATGAATTGATTAAAAAATATGGTTTAACACAATTTGATTCTGGAAGATATACCATTCCAAGCATTCAAATTCTTATCGATAAAAAACCATATCTAACCGATTCAATTCGAGTAGAAGTTGCTAATGTGAAAGTAGATACATTGCAACAAAAGATGTATGATATTAAAGACATTACTAAAGTTGAAGATCAGATTGGCGATTGGTGGAAATACCTCTTGGCTCTCGTTTTAATTTTAGGAATTGGCGCTTTAATATATTGGCTGATTAAAAAAAGACAACAGAAAAAAATAGAAGAAGAAATTTATAAAACTCCTATCGAAAAAGCAACTAGCTTGCTTAATACATTGGAGAAAAAAGAGCTTTGGCAAAAGGGTGAAGTCAAAGCTTATTATAGTGAATTGACAGATATTGCTAGGAATTATATCGAAGAAGCAATAGAAATTCCTGCAATGGAAAGCACTACATCTGAGCTAATCCAAGGTATTAGAGCAGCTTCTGTAAAAAAGAAAATGACACTAACGCCAGAAACTGTCGAGAACTTAGAACGCGTATTAAAACAAGCCGATTTAGTAAAATTTGCAAAATCTAAACCACTAGATTTTGAAATTACCGAAGACCGAAATAAAATACAAAAGGTAATTCTTACTCTTGATAATGCAATTCCTGTAGAAGTAGTCGCTGAAGAAGATACTTTATTAAACGAAGCTCAAAGACAAAAACAAATAAAACTTCAATTATTAAAGAAACGCAACAAACGTATTGCTTTGTCTATTGCAGCCGTTTTATTCCTAATTATTGTTGTTACTGGATATTTTATAGCTACCAAAGGTTTTACTTATGTAAAAGATAATATCATCGGACATCCATCTAAAGAATTATTAGAGGGAGAATGGGTGAAAAGTGAATATGGAAATCCTGGCATCTTAATAGAAACTCCTAAGGTTCTTAAACGAATGGATTTAACCAAAACCCTACCTAAAGAAGGTCTAGCACTAATTAAAGAGATGCAGTCTTTTGGATACGGAAGTTTGGTTGACAATTTCTCATTGATGATTTCTACTTTAAAATATAAACAAGAAACTCAAATTGATTTATCAAAATCATTAGAAGTTACTATCAAAACTATCGAAGCACAAGGAGCTCGAAATATGATCGTAAAAGAAGAAGATTTTGAAACCAAAGAAGGAATTCGCGGAATTAAAGGATATGGAACTTTCTCTAGTATAAACGAAGGCACCAAATCAAGTACCAAAATGTATTACGAAATTCTTTTATTTAGCCAAGAAGGCGGATTACAGCAAATAATGATTTTTCATGAAGAAGGAGATACTTATGCAAATGATATTGCAGACCGCATATTAAACTCTGTAGAACTAAAAAAAGCAACTAATTAATGGATAAAATAACTTTTTTAAACCCTGAGTTTTTCTGGTTGTTTCTTTTGATTCCCATTGCAATTGCTTGGTTATTCTGGAAAAGAAATCAGCAATCGGCAACATTAAAAATGAGTTCATTGCAAGGTTTTAAATCTTCTGAATCATTATTAGCAAAACTAAAACCTTTTTTGGGCGTATTTAGAATTCTAGCTTTAAGCTCTCTGATAATTGCACTTGCAAGACCTAGAACAGTAGATGTGAGCAACAAAACTAAAACTACAAAAGGAATAGATATAGTAATGTCAATAGACGTTTCTGGGAGTATGCTCGCAAGAGATTTAAAACCAGATCGTATGCAAGCCCTCAAAAAGTTAGCTGCTGAGTTTGTAAACGAAAGGCCAAATGACAGAATTGGAATCGTTTTATACGCATCTGAAGCTTATACAAAAATACCTGTAACAAGTGACAAAGCAATTATCCTTGAAGCCATTAAAAGCATAAAATACGATAATGTTTTGGTTGATGGAACAGGAATAGGAATGGGATTAGCAACTGCCGTAAACAGGCTCAAAGACAGTAAGGCCAAGAGTAAGGTAATTATATTAATGACCGATGGTGTTAATAATGCTGGATTTATAGAACCCGATACTGCAGCAGATATAGCGAAACAATACGGAATCAAAGTATATACAATTGGAATTGGAACCAACGGAATGGCTGAATTTCCATATGCAATAGCTCCTAATGGTCAATTTTTATTTAGAATGATGAAGGTAGAAATTGATGAGCAAATGATGAAAACCATTGCAAACAAAACAGGGGGTAAATATTTTAGAGCCACAAGTAATGAAAAGCTTGCCTCTATCTATAATGAAATTAATAAGCTGGAAACAACCGAAATCGAAGAACTAAAATTTTATGATTACGATGAAAAATTCCGCCCTTTTGTAATATTAGCAGGTTTATTGTTATTATTGGAAGTTGGATTACGAAATACTGTTTACAGAAGCTTTATATAATATTTCGGTATTCAGTTACAGTCACAGTAAATAACTGGAAGCTGAAACTAGAAACTGAAAACTAGAATTAGAAAATGGAATTAGACGAAAAAAAATATTTATACCTTCTTATACTGCTTCCCATTTTGGCTTGCATTTTCTTTTTCAATATGTATTGGAAAAGAAAAAAACAACGCGAATTTGGAGATTTGGAATTAGTAAAAAAACTAACTCCGGAACATTCTGTTTTTAAACCATTTTTAAAGTTAGGAGTTATTCTTTTCACTTTAGCTGCATTGATTTTAGGATTGGTTAATCCGAAAATTGGAACAAAAATGGAAACCGTAAAACGAGAAGGAATCGATATTGTGTTTGCTGTAGACGTTTCTAAAAGTATGCTTGCAGAAGATGTAGCACCAAGCCGTTTAGAAAAAAGCAAGCAACTAGTTTCCCAAATTGTTAACCAATTAGGAAATGATAGAATCGGAATAGTAGCTTATGCAGGAAGTGCATTCCCTGTTTTACCAATTACCACAGATTATAGCGTTGCTAAAATGTTCTTGCAAAGTATGAGCCCAGATATGGTTTCATCGCAAGGAACATCTCTTGACGAAGCTATAAAACTATCCGCAACTTATTTTGACGAAAAAAGCAAGACGAGTAAGCTGCTAATTTTGATTTCTGATGGAGAAGATCATTCAGAAGGAGCTGAAGCTGCTGCTGAAGAGGCCAATAAACTAGGAATGAAAATCATTACTATCGGTATTGGAACTGAAAAAGGAGCTACAATTCCATTGAAAAAAAATGGTCTTGTCGAGAGCTTCCAAAGAGATAACAATAACGAAATAGTTATAACAAAACTAAATCAAGAAGGTTTAAAAGCTATTGCAAAAGCAACCAAAGGTGGTTATGTTTATGGTGGCAATACCAAAGAGGTTTTAGATTATGTAAAAAATGCTTTAGACAATATCCAAAAAACAGAATTTGAAGCTACACAAATGGCCGATTTTCAATCACAATTTCAATGGTTTATTGGTATTGCTTTTGTCTTATTGTTCATTGATCTATTCTTATTAGAAAGAAAAACAAATTGGATAAAAGAGTTGAATTTATTTAACGAGAAAAAATAATTATTTCAAGATCGTTCGTATCGTTTGAAATAAAAATAAAAAAAAATTAGAATGAGAAATTTACTTCTATATATTTTATTAACGCTTTCTTTGACCGTTTCGGCTCAAGAAAAGGATAAAGCGTTGCCAAAAGCTAATGAAGAATATACACAGAATAAATTTGTAGATGCCGAAGCTAATTATAGAATTTCGCAATCTAAATTTCCAAATCGTACTGTTGCGCCTTATAACTTAGGGAATGCTATTTATAAACAAAACCAAGCAAGCGAAGCTAAATTTGCTTATGCAAAAGCCATAAAGAATGCCAAAACACCATCTCAAAAACACAAAGCCTTTCACAACCTAGGTAATGTCTTTATGAAAGAGAAAGATTATGGCCAAGCGGTTGAAGCCTATAAGAATGCATTACGTAACAATCCTTCAGACGATGAAACCCGTTACAACTATGCATTAGCAAAGAAAATGCTAAAAGAAAATCCTCCTAAAGAAGATAAAAACAAAGACAAAAAGAAAGACAAGGACAAGGATAAAAAAGACGACAAGAAAGACGGCGATAAAGATAAAAAGGACGACAAAGGAGACAAGGACAAAGATAAAAAAGATGACAAGGGCGATCCTAATAAGGATAAAAAGGACGGAAAAGATGATAAAGGGGATCCTAAAAAAGATGACAATAAAGGAGAACCAAAACCAACTCCAGGCGGAATATCAAAAGAACGTTTACAAAATCTTTTAGATGCTGTAAATAATGAGGGAAAAGAAAATTCAGGATAAAGTAAATGCCCAAAAAGTAAAAGGAGCTCCTAAAAAAACGGAAAAAGACTGGTAAAATAAAGTTGAATCGTTTAGCTGTTAATTTGTTTATTTGATAGACAACAAACGGTTAAACGATTAAACAGTTAAACGATTTAAAAAAAACGATTAAACAGGTAATGAAAAGATATTTAATTCTATTACTATTAAGTTTCCAAGGGCTTATGGCTCAAGTTCAATTTGAAGCCAGAGTAAGTAAAACTACGCTTGGTCTAAACGAAAGACTTCGAATTGACTTCATTATGAACGTTGATGGCGATAACTTTGTTCAGCCTTCATTTGATGGTTTTCGAATTGTTGCAGGACCAAGTCAACAAGTAAGCCAGTCATGGGTGAACGGAAGAAGTTCATTCGAAAAAGTATATTCCTATTTTTTATTACCAAACCAAAAAGGAAGCCTTGTCATAAGACAGGCTGCAATAGAATATAATGGTCAGATTTACAAAACTTCACCAATAAAAATAAATGTCACAGCAGCTGTGGCACAAGAAAGAGATCCTAATGATCCGCAACAGATATCTGCAGATGATAATTTATATCTAGTTGCAGACATTTCTAAAACGACACCATATATAAACGAACCAATTACAGTGGTATATAAATTATATTTCAGCCACAATATTGGTATCACAAGTTGGAGAGAATTAAACAAACCAAAATACAATGATTTCTGGAGTCAGAACATCGATATAAAACAACTTGTCGCCGAGGAAGGAATGTTTAAAGGAGAAAGATATCGTTATGTAGTACTTAGAAAAACTGTATTATATCCTCAAAAATCAGGGAAATTAGTAATTGAACCTCTGTCCTTAGACATTGATGTACAATTACCAACCAACCGAAGAAATATGTTTGGTCAGGTAATAATCACAGAAGGTAGCAAGCGCGTATCTGCTGGTTCAAAAACAATTTCCGTAAAAGCACTTCCTGAGACTAATAAACCAGAGGGATTTTCAGGGGCTGTTGGCCGATTTGATTTTAAAGTAACTCCATCCAAAACAACTCTGAAAAATGGAGAAAGTCTAGAACTAGTTGTTAGTGCCGCTGGTAGCGGAAACATGAAATTGTTTACTTTACCTAAACCTGTTGTACCAAATGCTTTAGAAATGTATGACCCTGTACATGATGAAAAAGTAAATACAACTCTTAGCGGTATGTCTGGAAAAGTTTCTGATACCTATACTATTATTCCTCAATACAAAGGGAATTATGCTATAAAACCAATGCAATTCTCGTATTTCGATTTGAATACAGGAAGCTACAAAACAATTACTTCTCCAGAAATAATGGTGAATGTTCTTGATGGTCCAACGCCATCAGACGCTAATGTAGCATCTGGTCCAACTGCAAAAAACAAAATATCGGCTAGTGAACAATTCAAGTACATTAAACTAAAAAGTAATTTCACCTCAGTCATAAAAGATGATTTTTATGGTTCTAACTTATATTATACATTATTATTTTTACCATTCTTGATTTTACCAATTATTGTTTTAGCTAAGAAGAAAAAAGAAGCACTTGATGGTGATATTACTGGAAACAGAATTAGAATGAATAATAAATTAGCCAAGAAATATTTATCACAAGCTAAAAAACAAATCAATAATAAAGAGGCATTTTATATTGCACTTGAAAAAGCAATGCACAATTTCTTAAAAGCTAAATTACATATTGAAACTTCAGAAATGAGTAAGGATAATATCAAAGAGCTTTTATTATCTAGAAAAGCAAATCCAGAATCAGTTCAGAATTTCATTAACTTGACAGAAAACTGTGAGTTTGCAAGGTATGCACCAGCATCTAGTGCTTCTATCCAGCAAGATTTTGATAAAGCAGTATTGATAATTTCAGAATTAGAAAAACAAATTGTTTAATATGGTTTCTAACCGCAAAGCCCGCTAAGAATTTTAATTACTATTGAATTGAAATTCAAAAAAATGAAACTCTTATTACATATCGATAAAATGAAAAATATTCTTTTATACCTATTCTTATTATTATCACAAATTTTCTTTGCTCAAAATAGCTTTGATAAAGGGAATGCTTTATACCAAGAATCTAAATACGAACAAGCAGCACAAGAGTATGAAAACGTTATAAAAGTCGATAAAAAACAATCGGCTGAATTATATTATAATTTAGGTAATTGCTATTACAAACTTAATAAAGTAGCTCCTGCAATATACAATTACGAAAAAGCTCTGGCTCTAAATCCTAATCATCCAGAGGCTTTAAATAATTTAAAATTTGCCAAGAAACTAACTATCGACGAAATAAAGGAAGTTCCTAAAGTTGGTTTTGCAAAACTCATTCGAAACTTTACAGGAATATATCATTACAATACTTGGGCATGGATCTCTGTAGGAATGGCATCAGCATTCTTGCTTTGCTTTATTGGGTATTATTTCTCCCAACGTACTCGTGCTAAAAGAGTGTATTTTATTGGTATGTTTTTAATATTACTAGTTTTACTTGTAACTTTAACAGCAGGATTTTTAGAAAAAAGTCATTTTGATAATGAAAGACCCGCTATCGTATTTGCAGAAATTGCCGAAGTGCGTAGCGAACCTCAAAAAGCAGGTTCACCTATTTTTATACTTCATGAAGGAGCAAAAGTATACGTAAAACAGTCATTACAAAACTGGAAAAAAATAGAATTAACTGATGGAACTGAAGGCTGGATAGAATCCTCGGCTGTTAAAGAGGTAAAATAGTTTTTTAAACATATTAGTTAAATAAAAAATATAAGATTTTCAAAAATAAGACTCTTCATGAGTCTTATTTTTTTATAGAACCAGACACAATCCTGCCTTTTCTGATGTCAGGAAACTCAAATGATATCAAACAGAGAATTTCAAAGCTTTGCGGTAAAAGTCCCAAACCGAGAAACTTTTCAATAAATAAACCTAGAACTTATAAATTTTCTTAGGCGTGATACAATAATCCAATTTTACATCCCCTTCAAAAACATCTATAATTTCAGTTTCAGCTTCAAAGAAAGACAATCCTATCTTTATAGTTTCTGGCTTGCATTCAGATAGAAATTTATCATAAAATCCCTTCCCATATCCTACTCTATTTCCAAAAGTATCAAAAGCCAAAAGAGGAACAAAGACTACATCAATTTTGCTCGATGGAACTTCTAAACCATCCAAAGGCTCAGGAATATTATATTCGTTCTTTTTTATTTTGGTATTGTCTGTAAGCAAAAAATGTGTCATCTCTCTAGTTTCAAAATCGCTTTTAGAAATCACAATTTCCCTGTCTTTTCCTGCAAGCAAGTGCAAGATAAATTCTGTATTAACTTCTTTATGCTCTACAATTGGCAGGAAAACATGAAAATAAGTTTTCCCCCAAATTGGTAATGAAAGTACTTTATTAGCAATAACCAAACTCAATTCATCAATATCAGTTTCAGTAATTTGTTTCCTCAATCCTTTTTTTTGTAAGCGTAATTCTTTCTTAGTTGTCATCTTCCTCTAAATTGTTTTTGGACATATGGTAAATAGCATCTCCTTCGTAAACAATTGGCGAATGATTAGCATTTATAATATAACCATCATGTGGTGCTTTTACCTTTCTTTCAAACTTACCAAATGGATCAGTAATAATTGCCAGAATAGTTCCTTTCTTCACAAACCTACCAATTGTATTATAATCATGTAATAACCCCGAACATTTAGCTCTTAGCCATACCGATTTTTCGATATAAATAGACGGTACTTCTGGAGCTGCAACAATATGATTAGAATCTAACATTCCTAAATGAGCCAACAAACGCTTAACCCCATCAATACCGATATTTGCAATCTCATGATTAATATCTAATGATTTTCCCCCTTCAAAAAGCAACATTTTTACCTTTAATTTTTCGCTAATACTCCTAAAAGAACCAGCA
Source organism: Flavobacterium sp. TC780 (assembly GCF_056783245.1). Lineage (NCBI taxonomy): Bacteria > Pseudomonadati > Bacteroidota > Flavobacteriia > Flavobacteriales > Flavobacteriaceae > Flavobacterium > Flavobacterium sp. TC780. The sequence goes on from NZ_JBXBAV010000036.1 coordinate 24,560, forward strand.
ATATTTTTAGAATACAACGTAAAAGGCGCACTAAATACATCTGCCAAAATATTTAAGTCATGATTGTTTTCAGAAATCCTAATCTGTGGTGCATTAAAACGGCTTGCACCACCAGCATGGAAATCGACTGCATAATCTACAATGGGTAAAACATCCGTGACTATATGATAGGCAAAACGACTTGCTAAAGACCCTTTTTTACTTCCTGGGAAAACTCGATTTAAATCGCGTCCATCTGGAAATTCTCGTGCTTTATTTACAAAACCGTACATATTTATAACTGGAATACAAATGATAGTTCCTTTTTGCGGCCGATTTATTTTCTTGCTTATTATCTGACGAACAATTTCAACACCATTAATCTCGTCACCATGAATTCCTGCCGAAAAAAGTACCACAGGCCCTTCGACCTTAGAACGTCTTACAATAACAGGAATATTTAATTTGGTTGTAGTGTGCAGTCGGGCAATTTCGACATTAACGGTTTTACTCTCACCTGGTAAAATGGATTCCCCAAAAATCACCAATGGTTTACTATTTCTCATATTCAATAATAAAAGCTAAATATAGAAATTATATTTTAAATTTATATCTTTGACTTTAACACTTATATTCTTAACCAACTAACCACAACAAAATTTAAAATGAAAAAAATAGCAGTTTTATTTGGCGCATTAACCTTACTCATTTCCTGTATGAGTAAAGAAGAAAAAATGAAAGAAGCAGAAGCAGATGGAAATGAAGCAATCGCTGTAAAATCTAAGTTAATAGAAGGTGCGGGAAAAGCCCTCCAAGAACAAGGAAAAGAAGCTGCTAAAAGCGCTTCAAAAGGAATTGGAGATGTGATAAAAGGAATAAATTCGGGGGTGAGCGAAAGCATCAACACTTCCAAAATAATTTCTGAGCCAACTTTTAGGACAAACTTTGAGGAATGTAAAGCCGAAAAAATATACGGAGCAGATACCGATAAACAAAAAAAAGTAACGATTTACTTAATCGCTAAAAATGATTTTAAAGGAAAACTAGTTTTAAAAGCTTTTGATGCTGATAAAAAAGAAATTGGAAGAAGCAGTTTAGAAGTTTCTATCAAAAAAGATGATGCAAAATATGTAGACTTCTCATTTGATGAAAAACGCATTTGCTACAAACCGAATACTTTACAATTAAATAAAAATACACAATAAAAAAAGAGCTCGTTTTTCAATGAAAAACGGGCTCTTTTTTTAGAAGAAACTCAAAAGAATTATAAAATTCAAACTCAAAAGTTTAAATTTGTTGTATGCAGACTCCTCTCGAACTCCAAATTCAAACATTACCAGATAATCCTGGCGTATATCAATATTATGATAAAGACGGAAAAATATTATATGTTGGCAAAGCCAAAAATTTAAAGAAGAGAGTTTCCTCATATTTTAACAAAATTCATGATACAGCCAAGACCAATGTTTTGGTAAAAAAAATTGTAATAATAAAACACATTGTAGTTCCTACAGAAACAGATGCGCTTTTATTAGAAAACAATCTTATAAAAACCTTACAGCCACGCTATAATGTCTTATTACGTGATGACAAAAGCTACCCTTGGATTTGTATAAAAAAAGAACCTTTTTCTCGTATTTTTTCTACACGCAGAATGGTCAAAGATGGTTCAGAATATTTTGGTCCTTATACCAGCTTTAAAACCGTACATACAATTTTAGATCTTATTAAAGAACTTTATCCTCTTAGAACCTGTAATTACGATTTGAGTCAATCTAATATCAATAGCGGAAAATTCAAAGTATGTTTAGAGTTTCATATTGGAAATTGTAAAGGTCCATGTGAAGGATTAGAAACATTAGAAGATTACCAAAAACAAATCGATGCCATTCGCGAAATCCTAAAAGGAAACTTCAAAGAAAGCATGAAGGACTTTAAACGCCTCATGACCCAATTGGCACAAGATTTACGTTTTGAAGAAGCTCAAAAAATAAAAGAGAAAATAGAAGTTCTCGAAAATTATCAATCACGATCAACCATTATAAATCCGAAAATCACCAATATTGATGTGTTTTCAATAATATCAGATGAAAGTGCCGCATATGTTAATTTTCTTCAAATTTCGCATGGTTCAATTATTCGTTCACATACTTTAGAAATAAAAAAGAAACTAGACGAAACTGATGCCGAATTACTCGAACTGGCTATAATCGAACTTCGTGAACGATTTCAATTACTCTCCAAAGAAATAATTGTGCCTTTTGAAGTCGATTTGGGAGAAAACATTAAAATTACAGTTCCCCAATTGGGTGATAAAAAACAAATTCTTGATTTATCAATTAGGAATGCTAAATTTTATCGAATCGAACAAACTCAAGCAATTACAAATTGTAGATCCAGACCGTCATACCAAACGTATTATGGCACAAATGCAAAAAGATTTACGCTTGCCTGTTGAACCACGTCATATAGAATGTTTTGACAACTCCAACATACAAGGAACTAATCCTGTTGCTGCCTGTGTGGTTTTTAAAGATGGAAAACCAAGTAAAAAAGATTACCGCCACTTTAATGTAAAAACTGTTGAAGGCCCAGATGACTTTGCATCTATGACCGAGATAGTTTATCGTCGTTATAAAAGATTATTAGATGAAAACGAACCATTACCACAATTAATAATTATTGACGGAGGAAAAGGACAGTTATCAGCGGCTTTAAAAAGTATAGATGAACTCGGATTACGTGGCAAAATCACAATAATAGGTATTGCCAAACGCCTTGAAGAACTCTTTTATCCTGAGATTCAGTTCCGTTATATCTAGATAAAAGATCCGAGACATTAAAAATAATACAACAATTGCGGAATGAAGCACACCGATTCGGAATCACATTTCACCGTGACAAACGTAGTAAAGCTGCATTAAATTCGTCTATAGAAAATATTCCAGGAATAGGCGAAAAAACCATGTTAACATTAATACAGCATTTTAAAAGTGTTAAACGATTAAAATTGGCTTCCGAAAAAGAAATATCAGATGTTATAGGCCCATCCAAAGCCAAAAAAATAACAACATTTTACAATAACAACACCCCAGAATAATACCATGAAAATAACTCTTTTAAACATTCTCCTACTATTTTCATACCATAGTTATAGTCAAAAAAATATTGAAATTAATCAAAAAGACAATACACAAATAAAAATAAAAGCAGTCAATGATTTCGAAAAATTAGAAATCACTACCTCTAAGAGTAATAAAATACAAGTTATAGATAGCATTGAAACATCAATCTCTGACAGAGAAATGCATTTTGCAATTGAAGATTACAATTTTGATGGTTATCAAGATTTTGCTACTTACCATCTAGACGAGGGTATGGGAGTTTATACAATATTTCAACTCTTCATTTACGAACCAATAAATAGTCAATTTAAACAATTGAAAATACCCCGAAACTTCGGGCCAGAATGCGACGAATTTTGCGATATACAAATAAACAAAAAGAAGAAAACAATCCAATCTAGTTGTCGAGGTGGTGCACAATGGCATACCGATGTTTGGAAATTCGACAAAAACAAAAACCTAATACTATTAAAATAAATAATGTTATTAAAACAAATTTGACATATGAAAGTCCAATAATATTTCCGACTTTTACAAAACAAACCAGCTATTTCTATGAGCCTCATCCAGCTGTCCATTACAAATACTCGATTAAAAAACTTTTTTTCTATTGTAAAAAAAGGAGCTTCTTGGGTCGCTCTTTTTCTACAAGAAAAAATAGTTTTTATGTACTCGCAGTTTTTCATTTCCATCTGGGGCATAAAACCATTAGTTATTTTAATAGCATTAGGCTTCACTCAAAACATATTTGCACAAGACACCATAAAAAAAACAAATACAGATGAGTCTTATAGACCAAAAATAGGATTAGTATTAAGTGGCGGCGGCGCCAAAGGATTTGCACACATCGGAGTTTTAAAAGTACTGGAAGAAGCTGGAGTAAAAATAGATTTTATAGGCGGTACCAGCATGGGATCAATAATCGGTGGTTTATACGCATCAGGATATAACGCCGCTCAGATTGATTCTATTTTCAAAAGAACCAATTTCGATGATTTAATAAATGATTATATCCCAAGATCATCTAAAAACTTTTACGAAAAAAGAAACGACGAATTATATGCTGTAATTTTACCATTCAGCAATTTTAAAATTGGTATTCCCGAAGCACTTTCAAAAGGGATGTATAATTATAATTTACTAAGCAGTCTTACTCGAAACGTAAGGCACATTCGAGATTTCAATAAATTACCTACTCCTTTTTTGTGTATTGGAACCAATATTGAAACTGGTGAAGAAATATTGCTAAACAAAGGTAATTTAGCTCAAGCCATGATTGCAAGTGCCGCATTTCCTTCCTTGTTTTCTCCTATAGAAATAGATGGAAAACTTATTGTAGACGGAGGAGTTGTAAATAATTATCCAATAAAAGAAGTTCGAAATTTAGGAGCGGATATTATCATAGGAGTCGATGTACAAGATGACTTATTAGACCGACACAAACTTAAAGATGCTACTCGTATTTTGGTACAAATTACCAATCTTCAATCTATCGATAAAATGAAGAGAAAAGTAAAAAACACCGATATTTATATCAAACCAGATATTAAAGAATATGGCGTAATCTCGTTTGATAAAGGAGAACAAATTATCCGCAGAGGAGAAGATGCTACATTCTCGGTTTATGAAAAAATTAAAGCATTAGTCGAAAAACAAGGCTATTATAAAAAACCTGCATTAAAAGTAGCTTCAGACACACTAAAAATAAAAAACATAAACAACAATCATTTAGACAATTATACTGAAGAATACATAACAAGTAAACTACGTTTTAAAGCTGGTTCAAAAATAACCTATGCAGATCTAATTAAAGGAGTCAACAACATTAACGCTACTCAAAACTTCAGCGCCATCTCCTATTCATTAGATTCTAATGATTCTCGCGACGACTTAAATTTAGTTTTAAAAGAAAATCCAACAAAAACATATTTAAAATTTGGCTTACACTATGATGGCTTGTATAAAAGTGCAATACTAGTAAATCTAACACACAAAAAAACACTCTTTAAAAACGACATTACTTCATTAGATATAATTTTAGGAGATAACTTTAGATATAATCTAGATTATTACATCGAGAATGGTTTTAATATTAGTTTTGGATTCAAATCAAGATTAACCCAATTTAATCGAAACATATCGAGTGAATTAAGCGATCCACTTAACAAAAGCATAGACCCAAACTTAGTTAATGTTGATTTTCTTGATATTACGAATGAGGCTTATTTTCAAAGTATTTTTGTTCAGAAGTTTTTAATAGGAGGAGGAGTCGAATATAAATATTTAAAAATAAATTCTAATACATCTGTCAATACAGATCCTAATATCGACAAAAGTAGCTACTTTAGTTTATTCGGATATTTGAATTACGACAATTTTGACAATAAAGACTTCCCTAAAAGAGGGTGGGGTTTTTCGGGTAATATTCAATCTTATTTATTCTCTTCAAATTACACACAAGCATTTGAACCCTTCTCTACTGCAAAAGCCGAAATTGGTTTAGCAAAAACCATATTTAATAGGGCTACAATCGTGCTTAAAGCCAATGCAGGGCTAACTTTTGGTCAAACAAGCGTACCTTTTTTTAATTATCTATTAGGAGGATATGGCTATCAAAAGTTAGATAATTTTAATTATTTCTACGGATATGACTTTTTAAGCGTTTCAGGAAATAGCCTTATAAAGACTGACATAACATTTGATTATGAAATTTTCAAAAAAAATCATATTAATTTTGCTGCAAACTTTGCAAATCTTGGCAACAATATTTTCGAGGGTGTCGAATGGATATCAGTACCAAAATATACAGGTTATGCTGTAGGTTATGGACTAGAAACAATGTTAGGCCCTATAGAAGTAAAATATTCTTGGTCACCAGAAAACACAAAAGGCTACACCTGGTTTAAAATAGGATTTGTATTCTAATTCAGATTTTAGAAATAATTTGTGTTATAAATAATATAATGTGTAATTTTTATTAATATAAATTACGATATTTGTCATAATGAAAACAAAATGGACAGGTTTATTAGAACATCTTCAATTCCTCATAAAGAGAAATCCTGAGTAATGGTTTCGAATTGGGGTAATTGGTCAATTAGGAAATATACTAATTATCTGTTCGCACAATTCATATTTTCTAATTATCTAATTTATCAATTATCTAATTGAAAAGCCATGCCATTATATCATAAACTAGGGAGTTTTCCTCAAAAAAGACATACTCAGTTCGAAAAACCGAACGGTGGACTTTATTACGAACAATTATTTGGAACTGAAGGTTTTCATGGGCATTCGTCATTATCCTATCATGTTCACAGACCAACACAAGTTAAAGAAATTTTAAACTCTTACTCTGTTGAACCGAAAATTGCAATCGGCAAAAACATAAAATCATTACTTTTTAAAGGTTTTGAATTAAAACCAGAAAATGATTTTCTAGATAGCCGAAAAGCAATGCTAGTCAATAAAGACTGCATTATTGGATTGGCAGCTCCAAAAAAATCACTGACAAAGTATTTCTATAAAAATGCCGATGCCGATGAAATGCTTTTCATCCATAAAGGAAAAGGAAAATTAAGAACCATGTTAGGAAATATTCCTTTTGAATATGGTGATTATTTAATCATTCCTCGAGGTATTATTTACCAAATAGAATTCGAGACAGAAGAAAACCGACTTTTTTACGTTGAATCGTTCGCTCCTTTTTATACTCCTAAACGCTACAAAAACCAATCAGGTCAGCATTTAGAACACTCTCCTTTTTGCGAACGTGATTTTATATTGCCAAATGAATTGGAAACATACGATGAAAAAGGTGATTTTTTAATTAAAATCAAAAAAGAAGGCATGATTCACGAAGTGGTTTATGCAACACATCCTTTTGATGTTGTGGGTTGGGACGGATATAATTTCCCTTACGGATTCTCGATTCATAATTTTGAACCTATAACTGGGCGTGTACACCAACCACCACCAGTACATCAAACTTTCGAAACAGCCACTTTTGTTGTTTGTTCGTTCTGTCCAAGGCTTTACGATTATCACCCAAAAGCAATTCCAGCTCCATACAATCATAGTAATATCGATTCTGATGAAGTGTTATATTATGTAGATGGTGATTTTATGAGCCGTAATAACATTGAACAAGGTCATATCACTTTACACCCAAAAGGAATTCCTCATGGTCCAGCACCAGGAGCAATGGAGCGTAGTATTGGTCATAAAGAAACCCATGAATTAGCTGTAATGGTCGATACTTTCCGCCCATTAATGGTAACCGAAGAAGCAATGGGACTAGACGATGGACAGTATTACAAATCCTGGACGGAATAATTAGTCCATTAGATCTAACCGCAAAGTTCGCAAGAATTTTACGCAAAGATCGCCATGACAAACTTTGCGAACCTTGCGTCTTTTACTTAGCACCTTTTGCGGTAAAAAAATAAAACTTAAAAACAACACTTCGGTTTTTCCTAATAAGCGATTAACCGATTAAACAAATAAACACAATGAGTAAAGAAGTAAAACCAGTAGAATACGGATTAGAAAAAATCTTTGAAGGAGCACAAGACTTCCTTCCATTATTAGGAACAGATTATGTAGAATTCTACGTAGGAAACGCAAAACAATCGGCACATTATTACAAAACAGCGTTTGGTTATCAATCATTAGCTTATGCAGGATTAGAAACAGGAGTAAGAGACAAAGCATCATATGTATTAAAACAAGATAAAATCAGAATTGTTTTAACCACCCCATTAACACAAGACTCTCCTATTCATGAGCATCTTAAAAAACATGGTGATGGTGTAAAAGTTGCTGCCCTTTGGGTTGAAGATGCAAGAAGCGCTTATGAAGAAACCATGAAACGCGGTGCACGTTCGTTTATGGAACCAACTGTCGAAAAAGATGAATTTGGAGAAGTAGTCCGTTCCGGAATTTACACTTACGGAGAAACAGTTCATATTTTTGTAGAAAGAAAAAATTATAATGGTGTTTTCTTACCTGGTTACAAAGAATGGAAATCAGACTATAATCCAGAACCAACAGGGTTAAAATATATCGACCACATGGTAGGAAATGTAGGCTGGAACGAAATGAATACATGGGTAAAATTCTACGAAGACGTTATGGGATTCGTGAATTTTTTATCGTTTGATGACAAACAAATCACTACAGAATACTCTGCTTTAATGAGTAAAGTAATGTCTAACGGAAACGGAAGAATTAAATTCCCAATCAATGAACCAGCCGAAGGAAAGAAAAAATCTCAAATCGAAGAATATTTAGATTTCTATGGCGGGCCAGGAATTCAGCATATTGCCATCGCCACCGATGATATAATAAAAACAGTATCACAATTAAAAGCACGTGGCGTAGAGTTTTTATCTGCTCCACCGCACACATATTACCAAGCAATTCCTGAAAGATTAGGTGTTCATATGGAAATGATGAAAGAAGATATCAATGAAATTGAGAAACTAGCCATTATGGTCGATGCAGACGAAGATGGATACTTATTACAAATATTTACAAAGCCAGTTCAAGACCGTCCTACTCTATTTTTCGAAATAATTCAAAGAATGGGTGCTAAAGGATTCGGCGCAGGTAACTTCAAAGCCCTTTTCGAGTCAATTGAAAGAGAGCAAGAATTGCGAGGAACACTATAAAAAGGCTTTTTTTATGCATTATGCGAAAAAATTCCCTTTAAACTGATGCTTTTTTTACAAATGTTATGTTAAACTAACTTTTTTACTATTATTTTTAAGGAGTTTGTATCTATCTTTGCACTCGCAAAACAGGAGGGGGTGGTTTCCTTCCTAAATTGATATAAATTTCATAATTTATAGTTTTTTGGTTAGTTAATAGCATAAAAACTCAGTCATTCCTTGACTGAGTTTTTTTGTTTTAATACATTTGGAATAGAATTTGCATTTATTTTTATAAATTGTCAAAGAAACTTATGAAAAAACTAATCCTCTCCATATTCGTAATCCTCACACTTAGCTTCGATACCCAAAAAGAAGACGCCTTTGATGTGGGTGAATGGTTCAAATTTAGAATACATTATGGTATTATAAATGCTGGATATGCAACTCTCGAAGTAAAAGAAGCTACAGTAAACAATAAAAAGGTATTTCACGCAGTAGGTAAAGGATACACAACTGGTATGTCCCGATTTTTTTTCAAAGTAGATGACTTATACGAAAGTTACTTTGACAAAGAAACAGGAAACCCATATCAATTTGTACGAAAAATAAACGAAGGCGGATACACCAAGAATCAAGAAGGTTTTTTTGGTCAAGATGGTCGAGTTCTAGTAAAAGATTACAAGCACAAAACCGAAAAAACAGTCGCTGTTGGTAAAAATGTACAAGATATTATATCTGCATTTTATTATCTAAGGAATCATCCTAATATAGACAAACTAAAATCGGGTGACTCAATAACGATTGATATGTTTTTTGACAACGAAACAACAAAATTTAAGTTAAAATTCGTAGGTCGTGAAGATATTACAACTAAATTTGGAACCGTTCCAACTATGATTTTTAAACCATTAGTACAATCGGGGCGAGTTTTTAAAGAAAAAGAAAGCGTAACACTCTGGATAACAGACGACAACAACAAATTACCTGTTCGAATAAAAGCTGAACTTGCTGTTGGCTCAATAAAAGCCGATTTGGATGCATTCAAAGGATTAAAGAATCCAATTAAAGTAAAAAAATAATGAATCTCACTGATAATTCAGAATCAATTTTAAAAGAAATTGATAAAAAATACCATGCCATCAACCAAAAAACTGATGTACAATTAGAAGGTCTGCTTTGGTCAAAACCTATTACATATTGGGATTACATTCAAACTGACGCTCTTTTAAACCTACAAATACAAAGAACAACACTCCCTGACGAAATGGTATTTATCATGTATCATCAGGTAAATGAATTAATTTTTAAAATGATTCTTTGGGAGATTGAACAGATTTCAGAAGTAGAAAAAATTAAAACTGATTTTTTCAGCGAACGTCTTTCTAGAATTACACGGTATTTTGACATGCTAACCAACTCATTTAGCATTATGGAAAATGGCATGGAAGTCGAGCAATATATGAAATTCAGAAATACTTTAACTCCTGCGAGCGGTTTTCAGAGTGCACAATATCGATTAATTGAATTCTCTTCGACAGATGTAATTAATCTAACAGACCGCAGATACAAAGATCGCTTTGATGCGAATACCGATCTAGAAACTAGCTTTGAACATTTATACTGGCAAGCAGCTGGAAAAGATTATCAAACAGGTCAAAAATCATATTTACTACAAGAATTTGAGAAAAAATACAAGGCTCAATTTCTATCACAAATGAAGGAATACAAGACCAAAAATATTTGGCAAAAATTCAAACAACTCCCTGAAGAAGACAAAAAAAAACCAGCATTAATTCAAGCAATGCGCCATTATGACCATACTGTAAATATTACATGGGTAATGCAACATTTAAACACTGCTAGAAAATACATTCTTGAAAGTGGAAAAGGAAATGGAGAAGCAACTGGCGGAAGCGATTGGCAAAAATACATGCATCCAAAATACCAACGCAGGATATTTTTTCCAGAATTATGGACCCCAGAAGAGTTAGCAAACTGGGGAAATGAAAAAGAAGTTTAATTAATAAAAAAGGAAGAGTTTGAAACAAGTATCAGCAATTATAATACTATTATTTTTAATAATATCATGTAATAAAACAACGGATAAAATTGAAACTAAAATTACCAAACCAAAACCACCAAAAACTGAATTTGGATTTAATTATGCTGACTACAATGTAGTTAATGACACTATAGAAAAAGGGGAAACCTTTGGAACTATTCTACAAGGACAAAACATTGGCTACAAACAAGTATACAACATTGTAGAACAAATTAAAGACTCATTTAACGTTAGAAACATTAGATACCACAAACCATACACACTTCTTAGATCAAAGAATAAAACAAATGATCTACAAGTTTTCATATACCAACCTGATGCACTAACTTATTATGTAATTGATTTACGAGATAGTATTGCAAAAGCATACAGAAAAATAAAACCCGTTACACTTAAACGAAAAACAATAGGTGGCGTTTTAAAAAGTTCTTTATCAGAAACTCTAGGGAATGAAAGTGTCGAAGCTGCACTTGCAAGTCGAATTACTAAAATATTTGCTTGGTCTATTGACTTCTTCAAATTAAAAAAAGGAGACCGCTATGCTCTAATTTTCAAAGAACGCTTCATAAACGACTCTATTTATGATGGTGTAGAAGAACTAGAAGCTGCTTTTTTTGAATATAAAGGAAAAATAGTTTACGCCTTCCCTTTTGAACAAGACACAACATCTGGAAAAATAGAATATTATGATGACCAAGGAAAAACTCTTAAAAACCTTTTTCTAAAAACACCAATAAAATTCAGCCGAATCACATCTAGATTTACTAGCAATAGATTTCACCCTGTACAACACACTTGGAAAGCGCACAAAGGAACTGATTATGCAGCTCCTACAGGGACTCCTATATCTACAACAGCAGCTGGTATTGTAGAAACTACAGGCTATACAGCTGGGAATGGAAATTTTGTTAAAGTAAAACACAACGGCACTTACTCTACTCAATATTTACACATGTCCCGGATATTAGTAAAACGCGGACAGCGTGTTACACAAGGCCAAACTATTGGACTAGTAGGAAGCACAGGTTTAGCAACTGGCCCTCATGTTTGTTATCGTTTCTGGAAAAACGGTGTACAGGTAGATGCTTTAAAATTAAACCTACCAACAGGAGAATCATTGACTGGTAGAAACAGAGAACGTTTTTTAAACCAAATAGAACCTCTAAAAAGAGAACTGGATAGCATTGGGAATTTGTAGTTTTTATTAAAATCTCATCTTTTAAAACAGGAAACAATGAAAAATTCTCGTCTTAAATCTATTTATAATGAAACTTTTTCAGGTTTAAAACTATTTTACAGAGATACAGACTTGCCTGAAAGCTTAATTTTAAATTATAAAGTTGGTCAAATAATTCAAGAAAAAGGATTTACTGATATGAGCTCTTTAAGCGGTGGACTTTCTGGAAATTGTAGATATATAATTGCAAGTGCTCATGCGAAAGACTTATCTATATTCAATTCCGATTCAGCAAAGATCGGGCATTTCCTACTAGACACTATTGCTTATTTTAAAGTATTAGACATCCAGACAATCGATGACAAAACGCAAATTTTTCTTTTAAACATTCCTGACAATTCACTAACGCTTTTTAAAAATTCATCTTCAAACCTAGAAGAAGAAATTACAGAAGAAGCAAGAGATAGTTTTATTAACAAAAGAAACAATCTGTTGATTCCAGAACTACAAACTAAAGACTGGAAAGAAAAAACAAAAACTCCAATTGGAATAGATGATACTGGTGAAATGTTTTTTAATGATTCTAAAATCAAAACAGAATCACCAAAAAGAATAGAAATAGATATGACTAAGAAAACAATTGAGGTAAATAAAAAACCTTGGTGGAAAATATGGTAAAACTTCACACCTAAAAAATAACAATTCGCTAAATCATATTAATTAATGAAACAAGTTTTATTAGTGGTTTATTCTATAATTGTATTAGGATGTTCCAATCATCAAACTTTTATTTTAAATGATACCGAGGCAAACAAATATTTTGTTTCAGAATCAATCTACCATGCTATTAAAGAAAATCAGATTGATAAATCTCCTTTGATTGTAATAAATGGAATTCCTTTTGAATACAACAAAAAACAAGATACTATATTATTACCTCTTAAGAAATCCGATATCCTAAATTTAGAATTCTTAAACCAAAATAGTAGCCGCATAATATATAATGAAAAAGAAAATGCTGGCGCCATCATAATAACTGCAAGAATTAAAGACTAATAAGCATATAAATCGTTTTCGTAACTTATTGCTATATAATTGTGAAGGGGTACTCTATTAGAAACTAATTTCAGTATTTTTGTTGTTTAATAACCAAATTTTCAATTCAAACAAAAAAATGGCTTTAAACACAACAAACCCAACTGGGACTGAAGCGTGGAAAAATCTACAAAACCACTATAACGCAATTAGCGAAACAACGATACAAGAATTATTTCAACAAGATGTTGCTCGTGTTGAAAAATTCAATTTACAATGGAATGACATTCTACTAGATTATTCTAAAAATAACATCAATCAGGAAACTATCTCCCTTTTATTAGAATTAGCGAATTCAATTGGATTAAAAGATGCTATTTCTCAATATTTTGGTGGAGAAACCATTAATCAAACTGAAAACAGAGCTGTTTTACATACTGCTTTACGCGCCAAGCAATCAGCAGTAATAAAAGCAGATGGACAAAATGTGATTCCTGAAGTTTATAATGTGAAGAACAAAATAAAAGCATTTACCCAAGAAGTTACTTCAGGCATTAGAAAAGGATACACAGGAAAAGACTTTACTGATATTGTAAACATTGGTATTGGCGGATCTGATTTAGGCCCCGTAATGGCTGTTGAAGCTTTACAATTCTACAAAAATCACTTAACAACCCATTTTGTTTCAAATGTAGATGGTGATCACGTTAATGAAGTTATCAAAAAACTAAACCCTGAAACAACATTATTTGTAATTGTTTCTAAAACATTTACTACTCAAGAAACGCTAACCAATTCAGAAACTATAAAAGAATGGTTCTTAAAATCGGCTAGTCAGGAAGATATTGCTAAGCATTTTGTTGCTGTATCAACTAATATTGAAAAAGTTACCGAATTCGGAATTAATCCTGATAACATTTTCCCAATGTGGGATTGGGTTGGAGGACGTTTTTCTCTATGGAGCGCAGTTGGTTTAAGTATAAGCTTAGCTGTTGGATTTGATAACTACGATGAATTATTAAATGGTGCTTATGAAATGGACGAACATTTCAAATCAGCTGAATTTGACCAAAATATTCCTGTAATATTAGCTTTATTAAGCGTTTGGTACAATAATTTTTTCGGAGCCGAAAGTGAAGCTTTAATTCCTTATACACAATATTTACAAAAACTAGCTCCTTATTTACAACAAGCAACTATGGAAAGTAACGGAAAAAGTGTTGGCCGTGACGGAAAACCAGTAAACTACCAAACCGGAACTATTATTTGGGGAGAGCCTGGAACAAACTCACAACATGCATTTTTCCAATTAATACACCAAGGAACAAAATTAATCCCAACAGATTTTATCGGATACATAAAACCATTATACGGCAATGAAGACCACCATGATAAATTGATGTCTAACTTCTTTGCACAAACTGAGGCTTTATTACATGGAAAAACTGCAGCACAAGTTCAAGCCGAATTTGACAAACAAGGTATTCCTGCAGACAAAGCAGCATTTTTACTACCTTTTAAAGTATTTACAGGTAACAAACCCACAAACACAATATTGATCCAGAAATTAACTCCAAAATCCTTAGGTTCATTAATTGCCTTGTATGAACACAAGATATTTGTTCAAGGAGTTATATGGAATATATTCAGCTTTGATCAATGGGGAGTTGAATTAGGAAAGCAATTGGCTAACTCTATACTTGATGAAATCAATACAAAAACAGTGAAGAATCACGATAGCTCTACTTCTTTCTTACTAAATCATTTCTTGAAAAATAAGTAAGCACTAGAAAGATTATAGTTCACAATACATAAAAGCTTATTGATTCATATGTAATCAATAAGCTTTTTCTTATAATACTAATCCTCAGTATATTCTGTTTATCTAAATTTAACATCAGCTCCCAATTTCCTACCTTACCATATTAGCATTTTAACAAATAATCAGGTCAAAAATTCAAAAAAACATTAATTTTCTTATTATAAACCAATAAAATCGTTTTAATACTCAAGAGATTACGCAAAACATTATTTTCTTAACGTTTTGATAACATAATCCGATTAATTTGTTATAATTTTGCCAAAAACAATTAACTAAATAACAAATGAAGACAATGAAAAATTGGTTACTCACAGGACTATTGTTCATGATAGTTTCAACCGTATTTTCTCAAGGAAAAATCACTGGTATTATTACCGATGGTTCAAATTCTTTACCAGGAGCTAACGCTGTTGTTAAAGGGTCAACTGATGCTGGTTCTAGCAATTTTGATGGTAAATTTACGATTACAACTTCAGTAGCATCTGGAGAAGTAGTTATTTCTTACCTAGGTTACGATTCTAAAACAGTTAAATTTTCTCTTTCTAAAGGAGGAACTGTTAATTTAGGAACTATCATTTTAACTTCAAACTCTAACCAATTAGATGAGATTGTTGTAAAAAGCACTATAGTTGATATTGCTAAGGACAGAAAAACTCCTGTTGCTGTTTCTACTATAAAAGCTTCAGAAATTCAAGCAAAATTAGGAACTCAAGAATTTCCTGAGATCTTGAGAAATACACCTTCAGTATACGCTACAAAAGGTAGTGGTGGATACGGAGATTCAAGAATTACCATTCGTGGATTTGACCAAAAGAATATTGCTGTAATGGTAAATGGTATGCCAATTAACGACATGGAAGGCGGAACTGTTTACTGGAGTAACTGGGCTGGACTTTCAGATGTAACTTCAGCAATGCAAGTACAAAGAGGTTTAGGTTCATCTAAACTTGCCGTATCTTCTGTAGGAGGAACAATAAACATTGTAACTAAATCTTCTGATATGAAAGAAGGTGGATCTTTTTCTTCAGGATTTGGTAATGCAAATTATTTAAAACTACAAGGTTCTTACAATACTGGAAAATTAGACAACGGTCTTTCTGCTTCTGTTTTATTGTCACAAACTCGTGGAGACGGATATGTAAATGGAACAGAATTTGAAGGTACTAATTATTATGTAGCTTTAGGATATTCTACAAAAAACAACAAACATGATTTCCAATTTACTCTAACCGGTGCACCACAATGGCACAACCAGAGATCTTCAAACATATCAATTGAAACTTACCAAAAATATGGTTCTGTTGACAACCCAAACACAAGATATAATGCAGATGCAGGATATTTAGATGGAGAATCGTACAATATTAGAAAAAACTACTATCATAAACCAATTGCTTCTATCAACTGGGATTACAAAATAAACGAAACTACAAAACTTTCTAGTGTATTGTACGCTTCAATGGGTCGTGGTGCTGGAGCAAGTGCAGCAGGTGGTATTAGAGGAAAAGCTTACAGTGATGCAACAGCATTCAGAACTGCTAATGGATTAGTAGATTACGATAAAATTGTAGCTTACAACTCTGGAAAACCAGTTTTCATTAATGGCTTTACTGGACCTCAAACTAGAGCTCAAGTTACACTTGCTGATGGTAGTAAAGTTTACCAAAACACATTCTCTTCAGGATCAAGTGCTACCACTCCTGGTGCTGCAAGCTCAGGAACTTCAGGAATCTCACAAACTGCATCTATCAACTCACATGACTGGTTTGGTGCTGTAATTAATTTAAATAAAAAATTAAGCAACACATTAACTTTAGATTTTGGAGTTGATGCTAGAACTTACAAAGGATATCATTTTACTGTATTAAATGACCTATTAGGTGGAGATGAATTTTACGATACATCAATCAAAAGCTTACAGCCAGGAGGTAGACGCCTTACAACTGAGTACTCTACAGACGTTCAATGGAATGTTTTCAAAAAAGTAGACTATGAGAAAATTTCATTCAATAGTACTGGAAATGTAAGATGGTACGGGGCTTTTACTCAACTTGAGTATTCTAAAGATAACTTAACTGCATTTGTTGGGACAATATAAGAACAAGGATACAAAAGAGAAGATAACTTCTTATACGATCCAGCTGTAAATCCTGAATTAGCTTCAACAGACTACAAAAATATAGTAGGTGGAAACGTGAAAGGTGGAGCAAATTACAACATTAATGAGAAAAACAATGTATATGTGAATGCAGGTTACTACTCAAAACAACCGTTTTTCAACGCAGTTTACCCAAATAACGAATCTACAGTAAACCCTAACCTTACTAACGAAAAAATCATTGGTTTTGAAGCTGGATACGATTCGTTCTCGTTTCTTCAATGCTACTGTTAACGTTTATAACACAACTTGGAATGATAGATACTTAAAAGGTAAAGCTCTTCCAACTAGTGTCAAATACCCTTCAAATACTACTTATACAGAATACGTAGGTCTTAATGAAGTTCACTCAGGAATTGAATTTGAAGGAAGTTCAAATTTGACTGAAAAATTAAAAATAATGCAATATTATTAGGGATTTGGGAATACAAAGGAAATGCAACTGTAAATGCTTATTTACAGGCAGACAATACTCCAATTCCAGAATTCACAGGGACTACAGTTTACATTGACAAAGTAAAAGTTGGTGATGCTGCACAAATAACAGCTTCTTTAGGTGCATCTTACGAAGTACTAACAAGAGTAACATTAGATGCAAACTACAATTTTAATGACAAATTATACGCAGGATTAAGCCCAGTAGATTTTACTTCTCCAGACAATAAAGGAGCTTTAGAATTACCTTCTTACGGAATATTGGATGCTGGTTTCTCTTACCAGAAAATGCTTTTAGGTAAAGACAAAGACAAATCAATGAACTTTAGATTAAACGTAAACAACGTTTTAGACAAAGTTTACGTTGCTGAATATTAGAACTGATCCTTTCGCAAGCGATAACTTACCTGTAGCTGCAGGTCAGCCAGAAGGTTCTAAAGGAACTTACCGCTTCTAATGGAATGGTTTATGACGGACTTGCAACTACCAACCAAGTATTCTTTGGTTTCGGAAGAACTTGGAACTTTACATTAAGTTATAATTTCTAATATTTAGAATCAAAATAATTATCAAAAACGGCATTGGCTTTTAGCTTAATGCCGTTTTTTTATGTCATAATTTTGTTTATATTTGTTTAAAAAACTCAAGTTCTATGTACGATTTCATACAAAAATTCCACTCTGGATGGGCATATATTGTCTTTAATCCTTCTATTAGTTGCAGTTGTAAATGCCATAAGATGGTTTTTCTTCAAAAAAAGAATTCACATCTACAGATCGTAAGATTGGTCTTTTTGCTTTAATTGCAACTCATACACAATTATTAATAGGTTTGATTCTTTATTTTATTTCTCCACTTGGTAAAGCTGCTTTTGGACAAATGTCAAACGCAGAACTTAGACTTACTTCATTAGAGCACCCATTAATAAATATAATAGCAATCATTTTGATAACTATTGGTTGGTCAAAACACAAAAATTTAATCACAAGTGAATCTAAATTCAAAACATTTTAATTTTCGGCTTAGGATTACTACTGATTTTAAGTAGATTACCGTGGAATTTATGGTTCTAAAAACACAAGTAAAGCCCTAATTACAGGGCTTTTTTTTATTTTCGGCATATTATTTGTGTACGTCATCACCTTAAAAATAAAATTTATGAGTAATAAAACAACTATCATACTTTCTATCCTTATCATTACTTTTTTAAGTTGTGGTTTTTCATATATTACGAGTCAAACCAAACCCATTGATCCTAAAATAACACAGGATAGCTTAAAAAATCCAAAGAACAAAACAGTTGCCTCTCCTACTAATACAGAAAAAGACTCTATAACTATAGATAAAAATTCCAAATTAAAAATATACAAAAAATCCGCTCACGCTTCCTACTATGCTGATCGTTTTAATGGACGAAAAACTGCAAACGGGAATCGCTTTCAATAACAATAAATATACTGCTGCTCACAAAAAACTCCCTTTTGGCACCAAAGTAAAAGTAACAAATGAAGCCAATGGAAAATCTGTAATTGTAGAAATCACTGACAGAGGTCCATTTGTAAAAACACGTGATATCGATTTATCTAAACGTGCTTTTATGGATATTACCAAAAACAAAGGTGCAGGTGCAATGAAAGTAACTATTGAAACAATAGAAAAAATTAAATAAACTTTCGAATACTCATCCATAATTCCAACATGTAACGCTTCATGATAGTTATTAAAAGATAACGCATCCTCAATATCTTTAATAGTAAAGCCAAGACTTGTCGTGAATTCATTGTACGATTTAAATACTTTAGCATTATAATCTTCCTCGGTTTTATTTATAGTTTCAAAAAGTAACGATTAATTCCCTCAAGTTCTGCTTGCGATATATCTCCTTCAGGCTTGGTTCCTTTTCTATATTTTTCCACCAATTCATCTGAAACCATCATTGGCAACCCTGATAATTTATAAACCAGAAGTTGTTGTGTAACAACAATATGTGCAATATTCCAGAATTCTATTATTATTAAAACCCTCTGGGATTTTATTTAATTGCTCTAATGAATAATTCTCTAAAAATTGTGATGTCAATTTTCTACTGACTATAATTGTTTCAAATGTTTGATTCATGATTTTGTTTTTTTATAAAAATAAACATTTTGAATATTAAAATAGTTTTCTTTGTACTCAAAATTCCGACACTATGAATAAAATATACTACCTCGCCTCTTGCGATACTTGTCGCAAAATAATAAAAGGACTACCTAAAGATATAGATTTGGTACTTCATAACATCAAGCAAAATCCAATTACTGAAACTGAACTTGAAGAAATGTACCGTCTTGTTCTCGGCAGTTACGAAGCACTTTTTAGCAAAAAAGCACAATTGTATAAATCAATGGATTTAAAAAATAAATCATTGACCGAAGCTGATTTCAAAAAATATATACTAGAACACTATACTTTCTTAAGTCGCCCTGTCTTTATTATTGATGAAAAAATATACATTGGCAACTCGCAACAAAATATCTTACAGGTAATGAAGGTTTTAACCAAATAACCTTCAACGGAATTACAGCAAAATCTTCATTATCTTTGCCCCTTTATATCCAATTATATGATACAATCCATGACAGGGTTTGGCAAAGCTTCTTTGCAATTACCAACAAAAAAAATTACTGTAGAAGTAAAATCGTTAAACAGCAAAGGCTTAGACCTCAATGTTAGAATGCCTTCACTTTACAGAGAAATGGAGTTGGGTTTACGCAATCAAATTGCATTAAAACTAGAAAGAGGTAAAGTCGATTTTTCTATTTTTATCGAAAGTACTTCTGAACAAACATCTACGAAAGTAAATGTTCCTATCGTGAGAATTTATATCAACCAATTAAAAGAGGTTTATCCTGAAGCTGACGAAACTGAATTGATGAAAATGGCTATTCGTATGCCAGACACATTAAAAACAGAACGCGAAGAAATTGATGAAAATGATTGGGAGCAAATTCAAACTGTAATTGAAGAGGCATTACAAAATATCTTTAAGCCTTCACGAAAAGATGAAGGCGAATCTCTTGAAAAAGAATCCAGTTAAGAATAGCTAATATTATCCGTCAAGCAATGAGCAGATGCCCTAGCTCTGGATCCGGAACGTGTTAAGCAATAGAAGCCGTTTACAAACTGCTATTTCAGAACTTAAAGTAAATGTTGATGAAAATCGTTTTGAACAAAGTAATCTATCTATCTTGAAAAACTAGATATAACTGAAGAAAAAGTACGCCTAACCAATCACCTTGATTATTTCCTGGAAACTATAAAAGGTACCAGAAGCTAATGGTAGAAAATTAGGTTTTATCACTCAAGAAATGGGCCGTGAAATTAATACCATGGGATCCAAATCTAATCATGCCCAAATGCAAAAATTGGTTGTGATGATGAAAGATGAATTAGAAAAAATCAAAGAACAGGTTTTTAAATGTTTTGTAAAAACTGAAACTAGAAAAGATATGATCAATATAAGCTTAAAGCATCATGCTTAAAGTCAAAAGCATAAGTAATGAAAAAAGGGAAATTAATCGTATTCTCAGCACCTTCTCGTTCAGGAAAAACAACCATTGTTAGACATTTATTAAGTAAAGAAGATTTAAACTTAGAGTTTTCTATTTCAGCAGCTTCTCGCGAAGCCTCGTGGAGAAGAAGTACATGGAACTGATTATTATTTTATTTCCTAGAAGAGTTTAAAAAACACATCAAAGCTGAAGATTTCCTAGAATGGGAAGAAGTATACCGTGATAATTTTTACGGGACTAAAAAGCGAAATCGAACGCATTTGGGCATTAGGTAAAAATGTTATTTTTGACATTGAGAATGTTGTCTGGGGGATTACGTATCAAACATAAATTTCCAGAAGAAACTCTTGCTGTTTTTGTAAAACCTCCAAGTATAGATGAACTAAAAATTCGCTTGAAAAAACGTTCTACCGAAAGTGAAGATAAAATTAATATGCGTATTGCAAAAGCATCTGTCAATTTAGCAACTGCTCCTCAATTTGACAAGATTATCAAGAATTATGATTTAGATACTGCCAAAGAAGAAGCGTACCAGCTGGTAAAAGAATTCATTAATAAAGATAACATTCCTACGCTACAAAAAGCAATATAAAACCCAAATTATTTTAAAAGAAAAAAGTACTATTATGAATAGATTATTTCAAGTAAAAAGAAACGAAAACAACGTAGATTTTATTATTCTTATAATCCGATTATCGATTGCAACATTGATGATTTTCCATGGTTTACCAAAGTTAAATACACTTTTAGCAGGAGGTGAAATTCAATTTCCTGATCCTCTTGGAGTAGGGAAACACGCTTTCTTTAGGCCTTGCTGTTTTTGCAGAAGTTGTATGTTCATTTCTTATCGCAATAGGATTAGGCACAAGATTAGCTTCAATCCCTTTAATAATAACAATGTTAGTTGCAGTATTTGTTATTCATGGAGCCGACCCTATCGATGTTAAAGAAATGGCTATTTTATATCTATTATTTTATTTACTCCTTTTTGTAACTGGAAGTGGTAAATTCTCAATAGACAATTTCATTAGTAAAAAGAGTCGTTTTTAAGCTTAATCGCTATTATTTTAGAACAATTTGAAAGTGAAAAAAGACAAAACTACCTCATCCAGTTAAATACTGTTGTAGTTAAAGCTATTTAATCTATCAAACAAAAATTACCTTTTTTATGAAAATTGGTCTTTATTTCGGAACTTTCAATCCCATACATGTTGGGCATCTAATCATTGCCAATCACATGGCAGAACATGCCGAATTAGTAAGAGTACCGATGGTAGTCACACCTCATAACCCTCTTAAAAAGAAGAATACTTTACTCGATGACTATCATCGCTTGCAAATGGTTCATTTGGCTACTGATAGTTTTGAAAAATTAAAACCTTCGGATATTGACTTTAAACTCTCTCAGCCTAATTATACTGTAAATACATTAGTTCATTTACAAGAAAGATATCCTAATCATGAGTTTTCATTGATTATGGGCGAAGACAACTTGAAGACTCTTCACAAATGGAAAAACTATGAAAATAATTCCTTCAAAATTATGACATTTATGTTTACCCTTTAATTTCATCTGAAGTAGAGAATTTAGAGTTAAAAAACCATCCTAAAATTCATTTAATAGATGCGCCTATTGTAGAAATATCTTCTACTTTTATTCGTAACAATATTAAAGAAGGAAAAAATATTCAACCACTATTACCAGAAAAAGTCTGGGAATATATCGATCACAATAATTTCTACAAGAAGTAATAACATTAATTTGTTTTATATATAATTCGAAAAATCTTATTTAACACATAGAAACATAGATTTTATGTGTCGTTAAAAGAAAGCAAAAAGAAAAATATTTCTCTCACATAGCTAACTCTGTGCATTCAAAATAAGTGAAACGCCTATTTTTAAGAGTACAAAAACTATGTTTCTATGCGTTAAAAACAATTGTATATAACTCGCCATTATAAAATAGAAAAAAGCCTAAATGTTAATTCATTTAGGCTTTTTCTTTATTGATTAGCTAATAGTAAGTTCTTCTTTTTTTACGTTATTTCTGATTTCTGATAATGAGTGGTCGATTAATAATTTACCATCTCTAAAAACTTCTTTTAATTCTCCTTTACGTTCTTCCTCCCAAGAAACATTATCAGTTAATTGATATACGCCATCTACTAAGTCAATTTTCATTAATCCTTTGGCAGATTTCTTAGTACCGTCATCTGTAATTGGGTCTTTAAAGATAGCTCTTCCTTCGCCGTTTACTTCACCGTAAGTTGCTTTCATTGCAAATCCAAATGTATCTCTAGTATTGTATTGATACGTAAACGAACCAATTCCTAGAACCACATTTGTAGAAGCAAAGCCTTTAGATTTTAATCTTTCACAAATTTGAGTTGCTCTGGCTACAGTAGATGCTCTTCACCGTATATTGCCCCAATTTGAGGTACTAATTCTTTATATCCTTTGCTATTTGTAGTTCCTCCAAAAACGTCCCAGATTAACTCAATAACACCTTTCTTTTCTTCTTCTGTTTCCCGTTTCGATTACCACAAATAATATCAACAGGATCTCCACTATCTGGTCTAATTTTCTGTTCCTTCTACTCGAAATAATTTCTTCTTTTAATCGAGGCAAATAATCCGTTAATACCTTCCACAAATCCCAAGTATCTGCAACTATAGAAACGATCCCTTTAGGGTACA
>NZ_JBXBAV010000037.1:0-7345 GCF_056783245.1 Flavobacterium sp. TC780
AAGGTTAATACATGCTCCTGTTGTTAGGGAGGCAGCACCTTAAGAGATTCCATATGCGCAATTAAAGTATAATCTTTCGACCTAAAAACTTCATCTTCAATATTATCAATCATTTTTAGACACTCCGTATTTTTATATTGCTTAAAGTAGATTATAATTTTTGAGAACTTAGATTTAAGTATTCCTTCCTTATAATTAATAGACGTTGCAATCTTCAGAAACTTCAATCATCCACTAACAACGCTTTTTTATAATCGATTAGGGTCTTACTTTCTTTCAATAATACATCAACTTCTTCCTTTTTTTGGGAAAACATAGGATATAAAAGAACAAGATTTAAAAAAACACATACAATAAATTTCGATTTCATATAATAGTGATAGTTTAGTAATGATATTTGCTTAAATTAACCTAAAATATAGAATTAAGGTAAACAATAAATATAAATGATTGCAAAAAACTAATAGTACAGATTTTTATTTAGTCGATTCATAATTAATAAAATTCTATCCTCTTAGATTTGGCTTATTTTTTTAGATACAAAAATATATAATGTAGCAAATTGCTATCAAAAATTACCAATCTATTTTTTAAAAAACTAAAAATGCTTCGAACAACAAAATAATTTTAAACTAGTATTTATTTTCAATAGTGGCCCTAATTATTAACAAATTTATGAAAAGATTTAAAATGGTTGAAGCATAAAAAATAATTCCATCAGAATTCTTATTCTGAAATAAATCAATAATTAAATTTTATTGAGATGCTAACTTCTGCATTGAAAATTAATAAAATACACACAGAAAACAACAAGCCAATAACTTAAAACACTAACAACCAACACACACTCAACAAAAGTACTCTATTGCTCACTTAAACGCAATTTCAGAGTTTACAAAGCAGTCAAAAAAGGTGTTTAAAAATTATCTAGTGAAGATAGCTTAACAGAACATTCAAAAGATCAAAGCTCTGAATTTGAGTTCACAAAACAATTAATAGTAACAATCTAGTCGTAAAATATTGGTTTTTTAATTATTTAGACAGAACTTTAGCGGCATAAATCTAACCATAAATAATATGAAAAAAACGGTACTTCTATTTGCCTTAGGTACAATGATTATTTCATGTAATCAAAAAACCAATGAAAATCAAAATGCGGCTATTTCTGGAGAACAAAAAGAGCTGCCTTCAAGTAATGGGCAGGTAAATAATGATGTGAAAGGAAAGTTTCAAGATCGAAAACATTGCCTATTCAAATGCTGATTTAGGCAATTTTCCTTTTTTCACCTTACCTGAAGGGTTAAAAGAACAAAACAAACCACTTCAAAAAAAGTTTGATGTTTGTTTTTCCCAATAATGGCATCATGCCCCCATTTGAGGGTAAATTGTATAAAGCAAATATTACTGCAAAATCAGGAGAGGAATTTTCACAGCGGTATTTTGAAAAAAGTATAGAAGATTATATGACTGCTATCGGGGCTGTCAAAGTTTTTGATGGTAAAATTACAACAGAAGAATATGACCGTTATAACAAACAAGATCCTAACAAAGGAAATGAAGAGAATTGGGTATTCAGATGAACAAATTAAATTCTATCTTATCCGTTCCAAAGATAAAGGAAACATCTACGTACAGTTTTCTTCAAATAATGCTGGAGGAAAGCTCAATATTCTTCAAGAGGAAGCATTTAAACAAACTATAACAAAGGTTACAGCAGATGAGATTGTAAAAGATTTAACAGAAAAAGGCAAATCCATTTTATACATTAACTTCGATATCGATAAATCTACCATTTCTACTGATGGAATAGAACTAGTGAATGAAATTGCTGCAGCATTAAAGAAAAATACTTCTTTAAAAATCGCTATCGAAGGTCATACTGATAATACGGGTGATGCAGCACATAATAAAAAACTGTCAAACGATCGCGCCAATGCTGTACTGCGTACATTAGCAACACAAGGAATCGATAAATCCCGATTATCTGCAAAAGGGTTTGGAGCAGAACGTCCATTAGTTGCAAACAACTCAGAAGACAATAAATCTAAAAATCGCAGAGTCGAGTTGATTAAAATGAATAAATAGAAAAGCTCTTTTGTATTGCACTGCCCTCAAAAAATTAAACACTATTTGAGGGCATT
Organism: Flavobacterium sp. TC780; assembly: GCF_056783245.1. Classification (NCBI taxonomy): domain Bacteria; kingdom Pseudomonadati; phylum Bacteroidota; class Flavobacteriia; order Flavobacteriales; family Flavobacteriaceae; genus Flavobacterium; species Flavobacterium sp. TC780. Next base: position 2,142 of record NZ_JBXBAV010000037.1, read on the forward strand.
TTTATGGATAGAGTTAAAAAAAACTATCAGAATACGACTTTGCTTTTCAGGGAGAATTAATCAAACCAATGATAATTTCAAAATTATCTACTTTAAGTTTATTTAAAATTCGATTGATAGATTCAAGTATATGGATCTAAAAATTGACTTATGTACTTACAGTTTGTACTTTTGTCCTTATGAATGATAACTTTATAAATGAATATTTTGGGATAGGGATACAAAATGGTAAAACTCCTGAAAATTTAGGTGTTTTGTGGCGAACCGCTCAAAACTTAGGTGCTACTTTTATTTTTACCATAGGCAATCGATATGCCAAACAAGCCTGTGATACTCATGATGCGGTAAAAGCAATTCCTTACTTTCATTATGATACTTTTGAAGCTTTTTTTGACAACTTACCTAAAGGAGCGCGATTGGTTGGTGTTGAATTAGATGAAAAAGCTTCCGATTTAGAAACCTTTGAACATCCAAGACGCTGTGTTTATTTATTGGGTGCAGAAGATCATGGCTTATCCAGAAAAGTAATGGACAAATGCCATAATTTAATAAAATTTAAATCAGAAAAAAGTTTAAATGTAGCCGTGGCAGGAAGTATCATTATGTACGACAGAAACTTACCTAAACCACGTTCTTAACAATAACAAACCATCTATTTGGTTGCGTTTTGAATATCTTAAATTTTTATATTTTTTATACGAATCCTCAAACATAAGAATCAAGTTCTTCTTTATTTTTATTAAGCGGTTTTTCTTTTTTAAGATTCATAACTATAATTGCTGCTATCATAATTAAAATTCCAATAATCTGAACGAAAGTTATATTTTCTCCCAACACTAAATTAGCTGTAAGAACTGCCACTGGTAACTCAACAGTCATTAAAAGTCCGCTTGTTGTTACACCTACTTTAGGAATAGCTACAGCGAACAAAGCTGGAGGCAGGATGGTGCCAAAAACAGAAAGGAAAAGTCCCCATTTTAATAAATGAAAGTCTAAATGATTAGAAAAAATTAAAGGCTGAAAATTTAAAATTAAAATAGAAAGTGCTGAGCCTGTCATAATCCATGCACTTCTGTTTTGCCAGTTTCCTTCTTTACCTGTTTTACTATTGAGAATAATGTAAATAGAGTAAATAAGAGATGCCAATAGAACAAATCCAACTCCTTTTATCGACAAGGAATTACTTTGATTAAAATCGATTCCACTTGCCAGAAGTGTCCCAAAAATAACAACTGCTGTAACTATTAATTCCATTTTAAGGGGCTTTTTACCGTACAGAATCCATTCTAGCAAAATACCAATCCATGTAAACTGCATAAGCAGTACAATAGCAATAGAAGCTGGAATGTATTTTACTGATAGATAATACAAAAAAGTCGTCATACCAATTGCCGCTCCAGTAAATAGCAACCACCCTATTTCTTTAGGCTTTCGGCTTTCCTTTTTTGTAAAAAAAACAATTGTCCATAACACAATTGCTCCTAAAAGTGCCTGAATAAAAGAAACTTCAGGTGTGGTATAACCTTGTCTGTATGCCAATTTTACAAATGAAGAAAGAATACCAAAACTTGCTGCTCCTACAAGTACCATCAAAACATATCTAACCATTACATTATTTCTTAAAATTCTCTTTATTTAGTTCTGGGCTTGCCCAATCTAATGCTCCTACTATAAATAATCTTAGGGCCTATTTAATTTTCTTTAAGTTATTTAAAGTCCTCTCTTTGTAACTTTTATTCCCAATTTTTTCCTCAATCAGTTCCAAATTTTTTAAGAAAAAGCCGATTCCCTTCTAGTAACTCCTCCATGGTTAAAATACAGGCTTCCCAACATTTTTCTAATTGTGGCAATGCTAACTCTGCTTTATGTGTTAGATACAGCAGTTGTTTACGTGAATCGGCAGTATCCGTTTTAGTTGCTATATAGTCTTTCAGTTTCATATTCCTAATAATCTTAACAATTCCAGGATGTGACATCTGTAGACGTTCTGAAATTTCAGTTACTGTGAGTTCTTTATGTTTTTTTAAAAGCAAGAATATAAGATGCCAGTTTGGCTCAATATCAACACCTACTGCTTTATAGAAATCTTTAGTACTATAAAGTATACTGTCTGTAAGTCTCTTTAATCGGCTTGTAAGCCCTACCAATTGTATTTCAATTAAAAAATCGTTCTGTATCATAAATTACGTAACTAGTTACGCAAATGTATAAAAAATTACGTAACTAGTTACGTAATTTTAAAAAATAGTTTTTAAATCCCCATAAGTAAGTACATTATTAGACGAAATACAGTACTATAAAACAAAAAACTCACGAATTCTTTCGTGAGTTTTTTTGTCTATATAAACGAGATTCTAGTTTAGAATTTCAAATACAATTGCCTCTACTGCTCCTGTTGCTGAATTAATAACCCCTACGTCTGTTTTTACCTCTGACATTCTTACCCAAACACCTCCATAAAAATCTCCAAAACCAAATGCTCCCCAGATAAGTTTGTGTGGAGTCCATTCGTTTTGTTCATTGGGTGCCATAAAACCAACTGAGTCGCTAAACTCCTGTGCGATAAAAAACCCATTTTTCAGAGCTGTTTCTAATACTTCTTTCCATTCTTTATCAGTCTGAAACTTACCTATAAAAACATCTTTTCCTTGGTAGCCTCTTGCCGCTTTTATCACAAATCTGTCTTTATCAGCTTTAAGCAATTCCGAAAGATCATATTCTTCTCCTTTAAAAAAGTCTTTTTATCTTCAACTGGCGAAGTCCAAGGAATATTTCGTAGCATTAGTTCATTCTCTTTTGGTGAAAATTTTCCTGATTGAGCTAATTCTCTTAGTATTGCTAAATTTCTTTTATCACCCAGCATTCTAAGTCCAACGTGGTCTGGAAAATATATTTTATCCATAATAAATGCTCTGAAAATTGCTGGAGTAATCTCAACATCTAAAGCTAAAATTATCACCCCGTGAATGACTATATCTTCAAGGCATAAATCCCCATCTATTAGTTCTAATGATTTTATGTCTGCTCCATATGCGTTTCCTTTTAACCCTTTTTTCTTCAATTCCTGTCTGTAAAAATTGTCGAAGAAATATATATTTTTCTCTCTCTCAGAATCTTCGATATCTCTCATATCTATAAACAGATTAAGGGTATCGCTTTCTTTACCTACCTGCTTTATAATTTGTTCGATAAGGTACTCCATATATATCTCCAATGTATTCCTTGTTTTGTAATTATGGGATTTAGCCTCATCACTCAATTCAGGATGATTTCTTCTGATTACAGATTCCAAACTATGTATCTGCCATCCTCCTAAAGAAGATCCCATATTGACTTCTAAAATTTTAAAACCTTCGTCTGTGTAAGTCAAATCTAATCTACAGCCAATCTGAACATTTTTATCATGGCACATCATTCCAAAATCTGCAAGAATTTCATTTCCATCAAAATAAAAATCTGCAATTTTTTTAGTATCATTATTAAAATATAAAGATGGTATTTTCTGTAATAGTTTAGGGATTGTATATGTCAGTTCCTTTAATTCATCTGTCATTTCTTTGTTAATGAGTATTGGCCACGCTGTTACGGGATATTCATAGTTTTTAAATACTTCTGGAACTAAATCATCATCAGTGTTAATCCTTGATGGAAATTGAATATTATTTCTGAACTCTGAAAATTTATCCGAAAGGATAGTATATTCTTCTGTTATATTTGCTATCATGATAAAATATTTTTGTTTTTTGTTTTTTGTAATTATTCTTTGCTCTTGAAATGAAATAAGTAGTGTATGACTACGAGTACGTTTTTATATTATTCCCCAATAAAACAGGTAGGTTGCAAACAGTAAGTTTGAAAAGATTACCAAAAAACTATTCCCCTTTGATTTGTTTTTTTTTATGGTAAAAAGAAAATACAAACATGTGAGCGCCAAACAGCCTAAAAATCCAAAAAGTAATGAGAAAACATAACCGAAATTTTCTGGTAAACCAAAGGCCAAAATGAAGAAGTTCTGTTTCGAAACACTTAATATTGCCATAATCAAACTTACGAAGAGGCCTAATCCTATGAGAGAAGTAATAATTAGGCATACTCTGATAATTTTATCCTGAACTGTAGCGTACTTTCTTTTTATCAATTTTATAAAATACATGAAAATAAAAGCCAACATGATTCCTAAAGCAATTACCAAAGGAAACAAAAAGACTGGATTTAATTCTCCTAAGCTGCTTCCTGCCTTAGCAATACCTTTATTAATAATAACTCCCGTGGCAAGATTTAATGCTTTGGCTTTCTTAAAAGCATCAAGATCCAATTTCTTTCCTGGATTATCGATGAACTTTTCTGCTACTTCACGCCCTATTGTCGTAAAACTAGGTACGTGACCATAAGTATAAGCTTCTATATTATGAGCATTACCAAATCTTGCTGCTACTTTTTTTCCATTTGCTTGTGGTGTAATTGGATCAAACTCCCCAGAGAAGACCAATACTGGATATTTAGCTAAGGTAAGATTTGATAGATCATAGCTTTTCTTTGTGGCTTCACTTCTGTTTTTATTCCATGCATCACATACTTCAAAATCAGACTTATAAAAAGAAATTCCTCCATCTAAACCTTTGAATTTTGATGACTTGTTTTGGTATGCTGAAAAATCATTATTAGGAAGTGCTTCATTACAGCTGATACAATAGTAAACTCCATAATCCATGTCTAATAAACTTGAAAAAGCACTTACCAAATTCCCTAATGATTCTCCTTTTCTTTCATGAAACTGATAAATTAGCATTGGAATAACTTCTACCAGCTGTTTATTATACAAGGCTTGTTGAATTGCTACTTTAAAATCTTCTGGATTATATGTAAATGTGCCCGAAGGAACCAATGATTTATCTACTGATACGGTTAGAGGGTTTTTCTTCAAATCGGCAATTACGTCATAATATGTTTTTTCTAAATTTGGATATTCTTTATTGTATTTTTCATCGTTTTTACAGATTTCAAATATTTTCTGCAGACTGCTCATGTAATTAGCTGTATTATCAACATAATAAGTTGACATATCATAGATTGCCGAGTCAAGTACCAATGATTCTATATCTTTCGGATATGCGCTTGCATATACCTGTGCAACATAGGTTCCGTAGGATACTCCGTAAACATGAGGTGCTGCCTCCCTAACAACAGGAGCATGTATTAACCTT
>NZ_JBXBAV010000038.1:0-14136 GCF_056783245.1 Flavobacterium sp. TC780
ACAATAATTTTAGGTGATCTAAATTAAACTCAATAATTAGATAAGTTTAATGTTAGAAATGAGGTCTTAAATTCAAAAATTAAAGAATAAAAAAGCTACATCTCAAAAGGTGTAGCTTTTATAATTTATCCAAACCAATTCTATTTCTTTTCGAAAATATATTAATGATTTTTAATAAATTAGTCCTCTCGAATAAATAATTAGTATTATTAACCATTATTTTTTGTGTTTCCATTTACAACCTAACAATAACTACCACGTTAAGATCATCATAAAGCCCTCTTACTGATTTATCTGCAAAAATCATTACTATCTACGCTTGTTTCTGCTTAATATTCCTTTTTTATATTTCAAAGGAACTTTTAGCACCTTTAATTAATCTATCACTGTAATAAATTAAAAACAACTATTCTAATACATCGTTATAAAAACAAAAAAACTCCAGAGATATCTGGAGTTTTTAATATATAAGTGTATTTTATCTACTTTACAAATTCAATTTTTTGAAATTTCTTCTTCATTGACACTGTCAAAGAATCCTTGTTCGTTCATCCAATCATCGCTAAATACTTTACTCATGTAACGTGATCCGTGATCAGGAAATATTGCTATTATATTACTATCTTTAGTAAACTCACCTTCCTCTGCATATTGTCTAATCGCTTGCATTACTGCTCCAGATGTATATCCTACAAATAAGCCTTCTTTTCTTGTTATCTCTCTAGCTGCATGAGCACTTTCTTCATCTGTAACTTTTATAAACTTATCAATGATGTCGAAATCTGTAGCTGATGGAATTAGATTTTTTCCTAAACCTTCTATACGGTATGGATAAATCTCTTTATTATCGAATTCTCTTGTTTCATGGTATTTTTTTAATACTGATCCAAAAGCATCAACTCCTAGAATTCTGATATTTGGGTTTTGCTCTTTCAAGAATTTTGCAGTTCCAGAGATTGTTCCTCCAGTTCCACTACAAGCAACAAGATGCGTTATTTGACCTTTTGTTTGTTCCCAAATTTCTGGTCCGGTAGTATTATAATGTGCATCAACATTTAGTTGATTAAAATATTGATTAATATAAACCGAACCTTTGGTTTCCTCATGTAATCTTTTGGCAACATTATAATAAGAACGTTCATCATCTGCAGAAACGTGCGCGGGGCAAACATATACTTTGGCACCTAAGCTACGTAACATATCAATCTTATCTTTCGATGATTTTGAACTTACAGCTAGAATGCAATTATAACCTTTTATAATGCTAACCATTGCTAAGCTAAAACCTGTATTACCGGAAGTAGTTTCAATAATTGTATCTCCTGGCGATAAAATCCCTCTCTTTTCGGCCTCTTCAATAATATATAATGCAATTCTATCTTTTGAGGAATGTCCTGGATTAAAAGCTTCTACTTTTGCATAGAAATTACCTTCTAACCCTTCTGTGATTTTATTTAGTTTAATAAGCGGTGTATTGCCTATTAATTCTAAAACGTTGTTGTAAGCAGTTATTTCTTCTTTCATAAAAAAATAGTTAATCGAGGGTATTTTTAAATTAACCTCGACAGGATGCAAATTTAACAAAAAAAATCTAATTACATTTTAATTTTCTCTAAATCTAATAAAAAACTAAACTCTTTCGCTAGTTCCTTTAGAGCTTCAAAACGTCCGGAAGCACCGCCATGCCCCGCATCCATGTTCGTATTTAGGAATAATAAATTATTATTAGTTTTTTTATTTCTTAATTTAGCCACCCACTTGGCTGGCTCCCAATATTGTACCTGAGAATCATGTAACCCCGTAGAAATGTACATATTAGGGTATTTTTGAGCACTTACGTTGTCATATGGCGAATAAGACAACATATAGTCATAATATTTCTTTGTATTAGGATTTCCCCACTCATCATACTCTCCTGTAGTTAACGGAATAGTACTATCTAACATTGTGGTCATAACATCTACAAAAGGTACTTGTGCTATTACTCCATTATATAATTCTGGAGCCCAATTTACGACAACCCCCATTAAAAGCCCTCCTGCAGAGCCTCCCTCAGCATATAAATGCTCCGGAGAAGTATATTTTTGTTCAATTACATATTTAGAACAATCAATAAAATCTGTAAAAGTATTTTTCTTTTTCAATAACTTCCCATCTTCATACCATTGTCTTCCTAAATCTTCACCTCCTCGAATATGGGCTATTGCGAAAATAAAACCTCTATCTAGCAACGATAATCGCGTTGATGAGAAATAAGTATCCATTGTAATCCCATATGAACCATAAGCATAAAGCAATAACGGATTCTTACCGTTTTTTTCTAATCCTTTACGATAAACCATCGAAATAGGCACTTTTACACCATCTGTAGCAGTAGCCCAAATACGTTCTTCGATATAATTGTCTTTATCAAATTCACCTCCCAAAACTTGTTGCTCTTTTAAAACTTCTTTGGTTTTCGTTTTCATATTAAAATCGATAACCGAAGATGGCGTTGCCAAAGATTGATAACTGTAACGTAAAATATCAGTGTCAAAATCAACATTAGTGGTAGTAAAAGCACTGTATGTTTCACTTCCAAAAGGCAAATAATAATCTGATTCATCATTCCAAGGCATGATTCGGATGTGATTCAAGCCGTTTGAGCGCTCCTCAACAACCAAATAATTTTTAAAAATCTCAATGTCTTCTAATAAAACATCTTCTCTATGCGGAATAAGGTCTTTCCAGTTTTTCTTTCCAGTAGCGTTTTCATGCGTTTTCATCAACTTAAAGTTGGTAGCCTTGTCTTTATTCGTTAGAATATAAAAATGGTCTTCAAAATGAGAGATACTATATTCTAAACCACGAACACGAGGCTGAAAAACAGCAAACTCACCATCTGGATTATCAGAGTTTAATGTTCTATATTCAGTAGTCAATGTACTTCCTGAACTAATTACAATATATTTTCGTGATTTTTCTTTACCAACAGAAACATTAAAAGTATCGTCTGTTTCTTCAAAAATCAATACATCATTAGCTGAATCAGTATTTAATTTATGCTTAAAAACTTTATCGGCGCGCAATGTAACCTCATCTTGCTTAGTATAAAATAGAGTTTTATTATCATTTGCCCAAACTGAGCCACCAGTAGTATTTTCAATTTTATCAGAAAGAATTTCACCTGTTTCTAAGTTCTTAATCTGAATTGTATAAATTCTTCTTCCAACAATATCCAGTGCAAATGACACAAATTTGTTATCTGGACTTACACTCAGACCTCCTAATTTAAAATAGTTATGCCCTACAGACAATTCATTACAATCAAATAGGATTTCTTCATCAGTTGCTAGGCTCTCTTTTTTTCGGGAATAAATTGGGTAATCTTTACCAGTTTCAAAACGAGTAATATAAAAATATCCATTGTAAAAATAAGGAACCGACTCATCATCTTCCTTAATTCTGGCTTTCATTTCCTCATACAATGCTTTTTGCAAATCTTTCGTATGTTCCGTCATACTTTCGTAATAGGCATTCTCTTGATTTAGATAGTCAATGACTTCAGGGTTTTCTCTATCATTTAGCCAAAAATAATTATCAATTCTAACTTCTTTATGCTTTTTTAATGACTTAGGAATTTCTTTAGCTATTGGAGCAGCAATTTTATTTGGCATTTTCTGAATTTTAATTTTAAAATGAATTTACAAAAATAACATAAACGAACGCGTAACTATATTCTTTTTTTATCTAAATTAACACTTGATTTTAAAATTGAATTAGTAATTTCGTTCCATAATTTAAAAACAACCGAAAATGGATTTAATGGGAATGATGGGAAAACTTAAAGAAACCCAACAAAAAATAGAGGACACAAAGAAACGATTAGACACGGTTTTAATAGATGAGCAAAGCGCTGATGGATTATTAAAAGTTACTTTGACAGCTAACCGAAAAATAAAATCAATTACAATTGCCGATTCTTTACTAGAAGATAAAGAGCAGTTAGAAGATTATCTAATTGTAACATTAAATAAAGCAATAGAAAAAGCTACAGATGTTAACCAAACAGAGCTTGATGCTGTTACAAAAATGGACATGCCAATGATTCCTGGAATGGATGATTTGTTTAAATAAGATAAAAAAAGGTTCAAAGGTTTTACGACATCGGTAAACTTTGAACCTTTTTTATTTAAATAGAGCTTTTAAAATTTTACGCTATTGCAAAATAGATAATCATTTTAAAATGGATAAAAAATTCAAAGCCTCAAATATTTTACACTAATTAGTAAACGTTGAACCTTTGAATCTTTTTTATAACTTCTGCAAGGTTTCTAAAACATAAGTATGCATTACTTGTCTATAATCAAGATGGGTTACAATACGAAGCTTCCCATGTCCCATTGAACTTATCGAAATGTTTTTCTGTTTCAATTTCTCTATTAAAAGTTGCTCACTAAAATTAGGCTGTAAAGAAAAAATTAAAATATTAGTTTCTACAGGCTCTATTGAAGCAACCCAATGTTTTGTACTTAAAACTGCGGCAATCTCTTTGGCTCTGCGATGATCCTCTGCTAATCTTTCTAAATTATTCTCTAAGGCAAAAATTGCTGCAGCAGCAAGATAACCTACCTGACGCATTCCTCCGCCTAATATCTTTCTAATTCTCAATGCTCTTTTAATATCAGCTTTGGTTCCTAATAACATCGAACCTATTTGAACTACCCAACCCTTTAGAGAAACAAACCGAAATAGTGTCGAATAGTTTTCCAAATTCTTTGGGATCTTGTCTTTTAGCCACCAAAGCATTCCAAATTCTCGCGCCATCTAAGTGGAATTTCAAATTATTAGCATCACAAACTTGTTTTATTTTTTTTAAATCTTCAAGTTCGTAACATGCGCCCCCACCCTTATTAGTAGTATTCTCTACACATACTAAACTTGTAAGCGGACTATGATAAAATTCTGGATCATTAATAGCTCCTGCAACCTGTTCGGCGGTAATCATACCACGATTTCCATCCAACAAACAACAAGAAACACCGCTATTAAATGAAGCGCCTCCTCCTTCATAATGAAAAACGTGTGCATATTTATCAGCAATTAATTGCTCTCCAGGTTGTGTATGTAATTTTATTGCGGTTTGATTTGCCATTGTTCCTGATGGAAAAAATAACCCTGCTTCCATACCAAACATTGCTGCTACTCCAGCTTCAAGTTCAATAACCGTCGGGTCTTGCTTGTAAACATCATCTCCTACTTGAGCATTGAACATGTATTGCAACATTTCAATACTAGGTTTGGTGATTGTATCGCTAATTAAATTTATTTCCATATTCTAAAAACTATATCTTATTTTTGTCCAACAAAATTACGTATTTCGTGTTTTCTAATTCAATGAAGTTATATAAAATTTAACCCATTACAAAACAGTTAAACACAAAAACGAGTTATTTATAAAAATCTTATTAAAACTACTAATAATTTATGACAACTACCGAACAAATAAAAGGTATTGTAGAGCGCCTTGGTGCGTTGAGGAGGTATCTTTGACGTTGATGCCAAATTAATTGAAATTGCAAACGAAGAAGAAAAGACTTTTGCACCCGATTTCTGGAACAATGCAAAAGAAGCCGAAGTCATTGTAAAGAATCTGAGAAACAAGAAAAAATGGATCGAAGATTACAACAAAGCAATTGAACTTACTGATGAATTGCAAATCGCCTATGATTTCTATAAAGAAGGAGCGATCTCTGCAGAAGAATTAGATGAACATTACAAAGCCGCACAATTGCATATTGAAAACATTGAGTTCAAAAATATGCTTTCTGATGAAGGGGACAGTTTAAGTGCGGTAGTTCAAATAACTGCTGGTGCCGGCGGAACCGAAAGCTGCGATTGGGCGGGAATGCTTATGCGCATGTATATGATGTGGGGCGAAAGTTATGGCTATAAAATAAAAGAACTTAATTTTCAGGCTGGTGAGGTAGCAGGTATAAAAACCGTTACTCTAGAGTTTGAAGGCGATTATTCTTTTGGTTATTTAAAAGGAGAAAATGGCGTACATCGCTTAGTTAGAATCTCTCCTTTTGATAGCAATGCCAAACGCCATACTTCATTCGCATCAGTTTATGTTTATCCACTTGTTGATGATAGTATTGAAATTGATATCAATCCTGCCGACATTGAAATTACAACTTCTCGCTCTAGCGGTGCAGGAGGGCAAAATGTCAATAAAGTAGAAACAAAAGTTCAATTGGTTCACAAACCAACTGGAATTCAAATTCAATGTTCTGAAACAAGATCACAGCAAGACAATAGACAGCGGGCTATGCAAATGTTACGATCTCAATTATATGAAATCGAATTAAAAAAGCAACAAGCGCAGCGTGCCGATATCGAAGCAGGAAAAATGAAAATCGAATGGGGATCACAAATTCGAAATTATGTGATGCAACCGTATAAATTAGTCAAAGATGTCCGTACAGGTTATGAAACCAGCGATGTTGATGGAGAATGAACGGTGAAATCGACCCTTTCCTAAAAGCATTCTTAATGATGATGGGACAAAAAGAAGAAGACTCTTAAATTATTAACCCAGCTTTTATGCTGGGTTTTTTATTATCCTAAAGTGGGCCAATTAAAGAAACTCCTACTCCTATCGTAGTTTGCAGATTATTATAATCTATTAAGGTTTCGCCATAACCATGTGTTGCCAAAAGAAACCCTTTCAAATTTCCAACAATTGGATATGACCATGAAAATGCTGCATTTCCCCTATTCCTATTAAAGCTTAAATTATTAGTTCCAGTAAAAGTAAACACGCTTTTACTATTGGTATAAATTATATTTATATCACCACGCCCAATATATTGAGCAATATCGGGGTTATCATCTTTTTTTGAACGAAGCCTAAACCAAGGTCTCACATATACACTCCAATTATCACGATCAAATCCTAAATGAAAAATAATTCTATTCCAACTTCTGGAAAAAGGTAATCCTTTCCCATTTGATTCATGATTAAATGCAACACCTGCCATTCGCATGTTAAAACCTAAAACATTAAAATTAAGTGGATAATTAAAAATAATTTCAGGCTCATAATTAATCTCCCTAAATGGCCTTGATAAACTTTCATTGTAAATCTGCCATTGTGATTCTTGTGTATATCCAACCCATAAATCTCCTTTTCCAAAAAGAGCATTATGAAGAATTTTTGTTTTAAAACTAAGCTGAAACTTTGTTTCAATATTATTATAATTCGTACCTGAGGTGCAACATACTCTGGCTTACCATTTCCAGAATAAGGATGTTCATTTGGCGAACTATACCAATTAGCAGGTAGGACATAAATAGACTTATATGGTGTTATTAAAAATGTCCCGTTTGAAGATTCTGGAGTTAATTCCCATCGTTCAGATATAGTATGAAGTTCAGTGGGCTTACTAAACATGTCTTTAACTTGTGAATAAGTAAGCACAGAATTAAACAATAGGAAAATAAGTGCTTTTTTAACAGAAAATAATTTCATAAAAATTTCATTAATTTTTGTGATAAATATACATCCTAAAGAATTATTATTGTTACACATTTACATTAAAATATTACATCTATCACAACCTCATTTATTTACTAAATCATGCAGTATAGCGCTATAAACACCAAAAAAAACCATCTTTCTTAACAAATTAAAAACTATCAACAATTTAATAGATTTAATAACGTTTTTATAATAATCAGATTATTATTTTATCTTTTTATTACAATCCATCAAAATATAATTAGGTAATTAAATACTAATTGATTTTATTTGGCAAAAAATACCACGCAACCCCTAAACTAATCAATAATAAATGAAATCCTATTCTATTCAAGAGCTTAATGAAAGTAATTAATGGTGTTATTTATGGTGATACTTCACAGAATATTACCGCAACAGAACAATTAGACAAAGCCACCAATACCGAAATTTCGTTCATTGGAAACAAGAAGTATGAAAAACATTGGCAAGCCTCAAAAGCCAGTGTCGCCATTGTTAATGAAGACATTTCGATAGAACCAGGAGAAAATCGAGCATTCATAAAAGTAAAAAATGCCGATTTAGCAATGTCACAAATATTAGCCCTTTTTGCACCACCTACACCAGTTTTCCATAATAATATACACGTTAGAGCTATTGTAGATGAATCTGCAATTATTGGCGAAGGTGTTCGAATTGGAGCTGGTTGCTATATTGGGCCTAAAGTCAAACTAGCCGATAATGTAACTATTTATCCAAATGTAACTATACTTGACGAATGTACTATTGGAGAAAACACTACTATTTGGTCTGGATCTGTAATTCGCGAGCGTTGCCATATTGGTAGTGATTGTATCATACATCCTAACGCAACTATTGGAGCAGATGGTTTCGGATTTCGTCCGTGTAGCGAAAAAGGATTAGTCAAAATTCCTCAAATCGGAAATGTAATCATAGGAAACGGAGTAGAAATAGGAGCTAATTCATGTGTTGATCGTGGAAAATTCAGCTCAACTATTCTTGGTGATGGATGCAAAATTGATAATTTAGTCCAAATAGGTCACAACAGCAAACTAGGGAAGTTTTGTATTATGGCTGGAAATAGTGGTTTAGCGGGTTCTGTAACACTAGGCAACGGAGTTATCATTGGTGGAAGTGCTTCGATTAAAGATCATACAACTATAGGAGATGGTGCTATTGTAGGTGCTGGATCAGGAGTTACTGGTGATATCCCTGCAGGTAAAACAATGTTAGGATATCCAGCTGTAGAAGCTCGTGATGCACTAAAACAATGGGCAATCTTGAAACGATTAGTTTGTGATTCTAAAAAATAAAAACAATATCTTAACTATATTAAAAAACAGAAGTTCTCTTCTGTTTTTTTGTTTATAATTGTTTCTGAGCACTTTACAATTTCAATTTTTAAAACAAATTAATTATACTGTTTATTTCGATCGATTTCGTAAATTAGCAGACACTATTTTGTTAAAAAACTATATTATTATGGATTTAAACTTCAATAAAAACGAAGATCACAATAAACTATTACTTTCTGAGCTAAAACAAAAATTTGCCAAAGTAAAATTAGGCGGTGGCGAAAAACGCATAGAAAAACTTCATGCGGAAGGTAAAATGACTGCAAGAGAGCGAATTAATTATTTACTTGATGAAAATTCAAATATATAGAAATTGGTGGTTTTGTTGGAGACGGAATGTATGCCGAACATGGCGGATGTCCATCTGGAGGTGTTGTTGTAAAAATAGGAGATGTACGAGGAAAGCAATGCGTTGTTGTTGCCAATGATGCTACTGTAAAAGCAGGTGCCGGTTTCCAATTACTGCCAAAAAAAATCTACGAGCACAAGAGATTGCTATGGAAAACAGATTGCCTATAATTTATCTTGTAGATAGTGCAGGTGTTTATTTGCCTTTACAAGATGAAATTTTCCCAGATAAAGAGCATTTTAAAACGCAATTTTAGAAATAATAATGCTCAAATGAGTAGTATGGGAATTACTCAAATTGCTGCTGTAATGGGTAGCTGCGTAGCTGGTGGGGCCTATTTACCAATTATGAGTGATGAAGCTTTAATTGTAGATAAAACTGGAAGTATTTTTCTTGCTGGAAGCTATTTTAAAGCAGCCATCGGAGAAACAATTGATAACGAAACATTAGGTGGAGCAACTACTCATTGCGAAATTCTCTGGTGTTACCGATTATAAAGCTAAGGACGATAAAGATGCATTAGATAAAATAAAAAATATTGTAGATAAAATTGGTGATTACGACAAAGCCGGTTATAACCGAATTAAAGTCTGAAAAACTAGCTTTAGATCCAACAGAAATTTATGGATCTCTACCAAAAGCGCGAAATGAACAATACGATATGATGGAAATCATTAAGCGTATGGTTGATAATTCGGAGTTTGAAGCATATAAAGAAGGTTACGGTCAATCCTTAATTACTGGTTATGCAAGAATTGATGGTTGGGCAGTAGGAATTGTGGCTAATCAAAGAAAAGTAGTAAAAACTGCTAAAGGTGAAATGCAATTTGGAGGAGTAATTTATTCCGATAGTGCAGATAAAGCAACTCGTTTTATTGCCAATTGTAATCAGAAAAAAATTCCTTTAGTATTTGTACAAGATGTTACAGGTTTTATGGTGGGTTCGTAATTAGAACATGGCGGAATTATAAAAGACGGTGCAAAAATGGTAAATGCTGTAAGTAATTCAGTAGTACCAAAATTTACCGTTATAGTAGGTAATTCATATGGTGCAGGAAACTATGCGATGTGTGGTAAAGCTTATGATCCAAGATTAATCTTTGCTTGGCCAAGCGCCGAATTAGCTGTAATGGGAGGAACACAAGCAGCAAAAGTATTGGCACAAATAGAAGCATCTTCTTTAAAATCAAAAGGAGAAATCGTAGATGAGGCAAAAGAAGCAGAATTATTTGCAAAAATAAAGGCTCGCTATGATGAACAAGTTTCTCCATACTATGCGGCTTCCAGATTATGGACAGATGCCATCATAGACCCATTAGACACACGCACGTGGATTTCGATGGGAATCGAAGCTGCAAACCACTCTCCTATTACAAAACCATTTAATCTCGGTGTTATTCAGGTATAATTATTAAAATAAGTAAAAATTTATAGCATTATTTTTTACAGCTAAAAACAACTATATAGCTAAAAATTAGTAACTTAGTACTATTATTTAAAATAATTATAGTATCATGGAAAATGTAAAAAATTTAAATAAATGGGCAAATGCGCACACTTATTTACCTGTAGATTTATTACGTATTGCTTTGGGGATATTTTTGTTTATGAAAGAGTTTTCTTCTGTAATAATATCCAGTATTTACATGATTTAATATCTCCAATTGACAAGTTTGGTGGTGGAATGTTCCTTTTACATTACATAGCACCAGCCCACATGATTGGAGGTATCATGATTGTTTTTGGACTGCTTACACGATGGGCAATCGGTGCGCGGATCCTATCTTATTAGGAGCAATCTTAGTGAACTTCACTGGCGAGATGCATTCACAAAATTTACTATTGGCTATTTGTGTCTTTATTGTATGCTTATTTTTCTTTTTTTATGGCAGCGGAAAGCATTCAGCCGATTATTATTTTAAAATGCAGCAATAATAAATCTAAAAACATTTAGAGACCAACATATCCACTTATATTATGCTATTTTTTTCTTAAAAGGTACTTAAATTACATTTTATCAATTAGATTTGTAATATGACTTGGATTCGCAAAGCAATCATCTTTGTTGGGCTCTTAATGCTCTTTTTATCTGCTTATAATGCAGACAAAGTTGTTATTGATGTAATTCAACCTCAAAAAACGGACTCAAATATTACCCCTGATACTATCAAAACTTCGGCTTTTATACAACCTCAGGCAAATTTCGATGTTGTAGCCGATTTAAAAACAAATTATCCGAGCCCTTCTCTATCTAAATGGTTTGATACATTTTTGATTGTAATTCCAGATTACAAAATACAAAGAAGCACATTCAATTTTGCAGATCAAATTATAAATCAGAGAAAGAAAATCTCGATATTACTCTTATCCTTTCCATTATTTCTGGTAATTAAATCTCATGATTTTATTTATTGAAGATTAATTTCTCTGAAGTAAACAGTTTGCAAATAGCATTCTGTTTATTATTTCATGCTATATAATTAAATTTTAAATAAAAAAAAACAATAATGGATAACTCCGTAACTATCATCGGTATTGCACTTGCCATAATATCACTTTTACCTCTTTATTTCTCTTACCGCTCAAATTCTCTAAACAAAAGCTAGAATTCAAGCTATAAAAGAAAAATACAGTCAAAATGGAAAATTCAAAATTGATTTAACCGAATCGCAAAACAAAAAAATTCTGTTATAAGATAAAAAAAATAAAGGTTTTATCTCAATGAATTTCAATGAAGGGAAAAATGAAAGTTCATTTATAGATTTAAATCTTGTTAAATCTTGTCGATTAGTACCAACAACAGATGCAAGCTCAGATACAGTTATAAAAATTGATTTTGAGTTTCAAGATAAAACTACAGGACAAAAAATTGTAATTCCATTTTACAACATTGAAGACGATCAAATAAATCAAGTTTGTTTACATGAAGATCAACAATTAGGTAAAAAATGGATACAAATCATCCAAGATTGCATTTCAGATTAGTTTTTAATTCGTTAAAGAGGCTCAAAAGTGAGCCTCTTTTTTTTTGTAATACATTATGATAATTATCATTTTAATATTTTAGGTTTCTAATTAATTTTGATATCCATTAAATATTTTATTATGAAAAATTCGTTGATACAGAAATACAATGTTCCAGGGCCAAGATACACAAGCTATCCTACGGTTCCTTACTGGAATGAGAATGATTTTACCTATCAACTTTGGATTGAATCTTTACAGAAATCATTTGCTGAAAGCAATCAAAAAGATGGAATTAGTTTATATATTCACTTGCCTTTTTGCGAAAGCATGTGCACTTTTTGTGGTTGTAACAAGCGAATTACGAAAAACCATGATGTAGAGAATCCATACATAGAAGCTGTAATTAAAGAATGGAGCTTATACTGTAAGCTTCTTAACGAAAGACCAATAATAAAAGAGATTCACTTGGGGGGAGGAACACCTACTTTCTTCTCCCCTAAAATCTCGAAGATTTAATCAACGGCATTTTTTCTTATGCAGACAAAGCCAAAGAACACGAATTTAGCTTTGAAGGGCACCCTAATAATACAACCTACGAACATTTACAAAAACTATATAATTTAGGCTTCAGAAGAGTAAGTTACGGTGTTCAGGATTATTCTAAAGAAGTACAAAAAGCTATTCATCGTGAGCAGCCTTTTCATAATGTAGCCAAAGTGACATTTTGGGCTAAAGAAATTGGCTATACTTCTATAAGTCATGATTTAGTTTTTGGCTTGCCTTTTCAGGAAGTTGAAGATATTATCGACACCATAGAGAAAACAAACTCATTACAGCCTGATCGTCTTGCTTTTTATAGCTATGCACATGTTCCTTGGATTAAAGGGAACGGACAAAGAGGTTTTAGTGATGAGAACGTCCCTAAAGATGCCCAAAAACGAAAATTATACGAAATTGGGAAAGAACTATTATATAAAAATGAATATCATGAAATTGATGATTCATTTGCTCTAAAATCAGACCATTTATATACTGCTTTTAAAGACGGAAAATTACATCGCAATTTCATGGGGTACAGTGCTTCTAAAACGCAATTAATGATTGGATTAGGAGTTTCATCAATAAGCGATAGCTGGTACAGTTTTGCTCAAAACGTAAAATCCATAGAAGATTACTATCAATTATTAGAATGGGACAAACTACCTGTTGTAAAAGGGCATATACTAACTCAAGAAGACCTTATTATTAGAAAACACATACTAAACTTGATGTGTAAATTTGAAACTACCTGGAGCGAAGAAAGTGATTATTTTAAAGAGATACCTGAAATTTTAGTTCAACTAAAAGAAAATGGAGAACGATGGATTACTCACTATTGAGAATGAAAAAATAAACGTTACAGAAGCAGGAAAACCTTTTGTACGTAATATTTGTATGGCTTTTGATTTACATTTAAAGAGAAAAGCTCCAGAAACAAGTTTGTTTTCAATGACTATTTAACTAATTCTAGTTAATGGCAATTAGGAGTTTCTTGCACAAATAAGCTCATATTTGATGGAGACAAATACGGAATACCAAGACCCAAGCCTCTCAGAATAAACAAAACTCCAATAATAACAGCAACATAAGGAATTGCTTTTTGAAATTTATTGCGAGTTGATTGTGAAATAAACGAATTAAAATATACTACACTGGTCATTAAAGGAACCGTTCCTAAGCCAAACAAGATCATATATAAAACACCCAATTCGGCACTTTGCATAGCAATAGCTCCAAACAATGCTACATATACCATTCCGCATGGCAAAAATCCATTAAGTACTCCAATAATAAAAAGTGACTTATAGCTTTTGTTTCTAAAAATGCCTCCCAAGATTGGTTTTTATCTTTGAAATGAGCCTATAGGTGCTGCCTCCCTAACAACAGGAGCATGTATTAACCTT
>NZ_JBXBAV010000039.1:0-9750 GCF_056783245.1 Flavobacterium sp. TC780
TTAATTGCTAAGGTTAATACATGCTCCTGTTGTTAGGGAGGCAGCACCTACGGATGGAAATATAGAGGGCGTGGTTTTATACAGCTAACAGGTAAGGGAACATACGAAGATTACAAAAAGTACTCAGGGCATGATGTGGTGAATAATCCCGATTTGCTTTTACAAACAGCGATTGCCGTGGATTGTGCCGTTTGGTTTTTTGCTGTCTATAAGAAATTAAATCCTTTGGCTGATGCTAATTTAATCACGAAGATTACTCAGAAAGTAAACGGAAAAACCAGAACGGGCTTGCTGACAGGATTGCAAAGTATAATTTCTACAAAGCCCAAAACATCAGTTTGGAGCTATTAAAAAAAAAGCGAAACCCCTACCTAATTTTACTAGCATCACTAGCTACGCTTGGAATTGGCTTTCACCTTATAACCAAAAAAAACTAATATGAAAAATACAATCTTAAATCAAATCATAAGTGAACTTAAATACTATCAGGATTATTTTTTATTTCTAATAGTAGTACTGGCAGGAGTTTTTATGAAAATCTACCTCGCTATTCAAAAAGGAAAGAAGCCACGACTTAGCTGGTTTTTAGCCGAAGCGGCTATTAGTTTTTTTGTCGCTTTTTCAGTCTATGCTATTTGCGACCAATATTTAAGTATCAACAAGATGTTTACTTATGTGATTTGTGCTTGGGGCGGTTCACTTTCCACCTTAATACATAGTGAAGTAGAAGCATTAATAAGCAGTTTTTTCGATGGATTAAAAGCCATGCTAAAGCTAAAAATAAAGAAATCATGAGTACGAGTACTAGCCCGCAGAATCCCACAAAGCTATTTTTAAAAGTAGTTTTATTTATAGCGTTTTATTTTGCTCTTTGCATTGCATTGCACGGTTGCAAAGCCAAACCAATGGAAAACACACACGAAGTTGAAACAGTTATAGCCAGTAAAAAAGACAGCATCAAAACAACTGTTATCAGTGGGGCTATAAACGATACTTTAAAAATACAACTCCCGAAGGTCCAAACCGCAAAACCCGAATGTGACAGTATTACTAAAGCAGAATTACAGCGGGTATTACAATTACTTGATAGTCGTAAAAAATCTGGAGATAACGAAACAGGGATTTATTACGATAGTTTACGCAATCAAATTATAGCGTGGCAGAAAATAGCACAGACAAAAAACGTAAATACAGCTACAAACAAAGAATATATCTACCTCAAAGGCGATAAACAAATTAAATATGTTTCCGTAAAATACATTCCTCTTTGGGTCAAAATACTGGCTTCAATAGGTGTCATGACCCTGTTGTTTATAGTTTATCGTATTTCGAGAATCTTTATTTAAAAAATCAAACAAATGAGTGTCAAAAAAATAGTTATTGGAGCAGGAATACTAGCCGTTGCAGGATATTTCTATTTAGAGCAACGAGTGAAAAAGATAATCGAACAATTTGAGTTTGTCAGGATATATCCAGTAGCTTTTAAGAAATTGGATGCCAAGTGGAACGACGGGAAACCGTTTGTGTCTTTTCATTTGGATTTGAAATTAGTAAATCCGACAGCACAGCATTTTAGCGCACAGCTTACGGCAGTAACCCTAAAGCGAATTTTATTTTATGATAAAAAGAATATGCTTTTAGGATCGGCAAACGTAAATGTAAAAGCAATAAATATTGCGCCTAATTCCAGTACTATAATTCCGAATGTACCCGTTCAAATGGATTTACAAACCGCCATAACTAACGTGCTTGGAGCTTTAAATGTCAGTAACTTTAATAGTAGCGATATTCGAATTGAAGTTATTGTAAGCATCTTGGGTACGGAACATAAAATTTCTTAAAATGACATTAGCACAAGAATTCAATAGCCTTAATGGGCTTATCGTTTCAAGAAAAACGCTTGAAGATTTGCTTATGAAAGCCGAAAAAGAAAAACATACCGTTGTTTCCAAGCGTGTTATAAAAGTATTGCAAGCCTTTGCTGATGATACTTTTTTAATTGAAATCAATAATTTAATAGAGCCTTACGGATTAAACGGAGTGGATGCAGAAATGCTATTACCTACGCTCGAGTATATCTCTGAAAATCATAACGACGGATTAAATGCCGTTTCTCCTGATGAGATTTACAATTACATCACGGATTTGATTATTAATACAATTAATAAAGTCGGGCATTTGCCTTGGCAAAAAGAATGGAGAGGTTCAGGGGCTAGTAATTCGGTTATGAATTATGTTTCTAAAAAGGAGTACACAGGGGCAAACTTCATTTTGAATTTTGATATTAAGTTTGATGAAAACAAACAACCCTATTTAGTTCCTGCGGATTTTATACAGCCTTACTATTTAACTTTTAATCAAATTGAGGAAGCCAAAGCAAAGCTTAAAAAAGGCAGTAAGGCAAGACGTGTGATTTATTATACGCTAATTCACGATTACCATAGCGAGCATTTAAAATTCAAAACCAACGACAATAAAAAGTTTGGTGATTTTGTGAAAAAGAATGGACTCACAAAGGAAGATTTGAAAAAGAATCTAACCAAGTTCCCAGTTTTAAAATACTACAATGTATTTAGAGCAGATGATTGCGAGGGATTGAAATTTCCTGCTGTAAAAGAAAGAAAAACAACTAATCCTATAGCTGAAGCTCAGGCAATCATCGACGGATTTAAGAACCCGCCAAAATATACCAATATTGGAGATAGAGCTTATTACCGTCCAAGTACAGACGAGTTAAATATGCCAACTATTGAAGCTTTCACCAGTGAAGCCTTTTATTATTCTACGTTCTTTCATGAAGCGGTACACAGTACAGGTGCAGAGCATCGATTGAATAGAGATATGACAGGAACGAGAAGCGGTGGCGGGAGCGGAAATTATGCCTTTGAGGAATTGATTGCAGAACTCGGAGCAGTATTTCTTTGTAGCGAATCAGGAATATTATTCCATACCAAAGAAAATTCTGCTAAGTATTTAAAGAGTTGGAACAATCATTTAATAGATGAACTAAACGACGACAATCGTTTTTTCTTAAAAGCTTCAGCACAGGCTCAAAAGGCTAGCAATCATATTCTAGGACGCGCGTCTGTAAACGCTGAAACTAAAGAAAAGGTAGAAGAAAAGACAGCAGAAAAACCCATTATTGAGCCAAGCCCAAAAGTAGCCCTTATTAAAAAGACAATTGTAAAATCTATTGTAAAAAGAAAGGCAAAGCAAAAAATCAAACAACCTGATTTGTTCGGTGGACTAAGTGGAGCAGATAGAAAAAAGAAACAATCTGTTATAAAAGAAACAATTGTAAAGGCAATCGTTGCAAAAGTCATTGCAAAGGAAGTAATCCCAGTTGCAAAGGAAAATGTAAACCGAAATTCTCTAGCCTATAAAATGGCAAACAAGCCTACCAAAGTAGATTACTTTAAAATTGAGAACAAAGACATTGCGGATTTCTTAGGAGAAATTGAACACAAAGAAAAAGAAAGTATTGTAATCTCTCTTACTGGTGGTCAGGGTTCAATGAAAACTAGAATGTGTTTCCAATTTATGAATGCCTTAGCACAAAATTATAAAGTCGGTCATGCCAGTATCGAAGAACACCCAGAGAGTAGTTTGTATTACACTAAAGCCGAAGAATATTTAAATGCAAAGGCATTGCAAAATATCGAAGCCCCTGAGATTAAAAGTGTTTCTGATTTGGATAAACTCATTCGAAACAATGATATTATCATAATCGATAGTTTCTCTAAAATGCAAGAAATGCACAAAGGCTTTGAAGTGGATAAGGATTTAAGAAAGAAGTACGATGGAAAATTATTCATTGTCATTTTCCAACAAACTACAGACGGTAAAATGCGTGGTGGTAGTAAAAGCCAGTTTGATGCCGATGTTGTTCTCTTTACCGAGAAGAAAGCAGATTACAGAGAAAATTACATTTGGGCAGATAAGAACCGTTACCAAAATAAACCACTCGATACTTTGAAATTCAATATTTTCAATAAGAAACTAGAGCGGAGCGAACCCGAAGCAGTGGCAGAACCACTAAAAACTAAAAAATTATCATTTTCAGTAAATTAATAAAAAAAGTAGATTTTATTGAAAACCGGCAGCGCATTTCTCCAGGGAATTTTGGCTTAAAAATCTACAATTCAATAATCATCAATCAAAAAAACAATCAATCATGGCGGTAAAAAAGAAACCAACAGTAAAAGGCTTAAAGAAAGTGTGTAGTAGTGTTCTAAAAGCAACAGGGCTTAAATCCGATGGAACATTAAAGAAAGGATTCAAATACATCAAAGGCGGAAAAATCGTAAAAGTAAAAGCTGTTACAGCGAAAGCTAAACCAGTAAAAAAGAAAGTGACTAAAAAGAAACCAGTAAAAAAGGCTTCAAAATCTAAAAAATAAGAAATGAGTGCTGCAAATCCCGATACAAAAATCTTAAAGCTCGTCAAAGATAAAAACGGCAATGTGTTGCTAATGAAATTAGACGATACCTTAATTACTTCTTTTAATCCCGCTCAAAATCTTTTGAGAATTCCTGAAGCTCCAAACAAATTTAAAATTCAATCAAACGCTACATTTGGGGAAAATCCTTTAGTACTGGATTATACGCAGGTTAATTGTGATTTGTGTCTTCCAATGATTGAAGCTAGAAATTTCAATGATTTTTTACTTGAATTATCTAAAAAGTTTTTCTTTTTTAAAGGCAGTAGTGATGGGGGTTCAAGACACTCCAAGTAATGGTAAATGTTGTTTGTATGGTATCGTTAGACCTACGTTTGTTTATACTAAAAGTTTAATTACCAAAAATTCAAAATTTATACGTTTAAAGAATGCTGTATGGTGAACGTTGGGGACTTAAAATTCAATACGGAGGTTATTTAGAGGGAACTTTAGAACCATACTTTAAGCCTTATTTTGGTGGGAGTGATTTGATGCCTGATACTGAAATCGGATTACAGGTAGAGTCTTTAATTTCTTTGGATGATATGTTTATAAAGCTCTTTATTAGTACACGTAGAGAGGATTTTGATGTGTGTTTTATTGTCAATCCTGATAGTAATACTTTCACTCTTTTAAATGCTGATCCTACATATTTTGTTTCTACTGCTGATTATCAATTTGATGCTAATAGCGATACTTTGACTGTTCAGTCTTTAAAAGCTACCGAAGACCCGCTTAGTTTTTATGTACGTTGGAAAAATGTTCCAGAATTAGAGGCGATGCCAGTTTAAAAAAGAATTGAAAATTCACAAAGAATGCCGTTACAAATTGTAACGGCATTTTTTTGTTTTATTTATTGAATTGTAGATTATTTAGAGAACCTGGACAAACTGCAGCTGCGGATCTGATTAAAAAAAAGCTACAAATTTTTAATATATTTATTTTTAAAAAAAAACATTTATTTTACTTATGTTTTTTTGTTCTCAATTTTTGTATTTCGTCTTATTTTTTTCTCATTAACTACAGGGTCTTCTATTTTGATATAATCCAATTTATCTTTGCCTAGAACGGTTGTTTCTCGATTGTTTTTATTATATATAAAAATATAGGAAGAAGTTTGTCCAATTATTATGATTGGAAGGTTTTCAGATGTATATACTTTATTATTAGTAGCGTATTCAATTCGATTAATCATCGAGCTTTTTTTTACATCATCCCCATCTTTATATCCCAATATTCCAAATGCGATTATTAAAGTAATTACTAAAATTGGATAGAAGTATGTAATTTTATTTCTCTTTTCCTTATTCAATAATTGGGGTATAAAAAATTTAATAAATAAATACGGAGCTACTATAGAAAAGATAATTAGATATTCATTGATGTAATATGCAAATAAAACACAAACAACCATACAAAGTACAATTGAGGTTTTTTCGATTTCTTTTGATATTATTACATCAAAAAGATTGAACACATTATTTATTTTTTTTCTTTTTAATACTTTGTCTGTTATATTTTTTCTTATCCTTAAAATTTTTTTATGATACCTAATGCGGTATAAAATCAGTAATACAAAGTATGCTATGGTTCGAAATGTCATTTCAATAAAAAAATAAAAGAACAATAATAAAATTATATATTTCAGCGTAAAAAAAACAATATCTGTTAAGCTTATAAAATATTCAATCTGAATATTAAAACGGGAGTAATAATTATATAGATACGTACATCCTATTGAATATATTGTTATTAATATTATTGGGAGATTCTGTGTGTAATTTTTTAATATCTTTTTCATACAATGGATTTAGAATTGTTTTAATTTTAAAAAAAAGATGATTTCAATATGAATATTCTATCGCTATTATTTGACTTCTTTCAAATGTAGATTATTTTGAGAACCTGGAAAAGTTGCAGCTGCAGATCTGCTTAAAAAAAATCTACAATTTTATTTTATGTGCTTTGAATAATCATCTGGTAGAACCGCGTCAATGTCACGTAAATATTTTTCTAATGCACTCATTGTTGTGTGCCCAGTGATTAGCATTAGTTTGCTTTTTGCTTCGTTTGGAGTGCTATTTTTAACTAGTTCTTTGTATAGTTTGGTTATAAAAGTATGTCTGAAACTATAAAGCCCGTAGTCTTTACTTAGTTTTAAGCTGTCTTTTACCTTTTTAAATCGATCACCAAAATAACCTCTTTTGTCTGTTTGGCTTCAAAGCCAGTTCCAGGATAAATAAAAAACTTTCCTATATACTACTATTTAATTCGGGTAATTCATTCAGTAGAATTTCAGGAATGATTTTGGTTTTTACAGGCTTGTTCTTAGCTCTAACATAAATAAGTCTATCTTTTATATTAATGTCTTTTATTCTTAATTAACAATCTTCAATTGGGCGTAAGTGGTTAAGTGAAACAAATTGAATAAATAAAAGTAAAAGAGTGTCATTCTTTAGTAGATATTCTAGTATGTCTTTCTCTTGTTTGGTGCTAAATGTTTTGTTTCTCTCTGGAGTAGATTTTAAAACATTGATTTTTTTTATGAAATTATCTGTAATTATATCGTTGTCTTCAAGAGTTTGAAAGAACATAGATAGATTTGCCCTTGTGTTGATTCCGTTTTTTGGGCTTGTTGCTGTTAAAACATCATTTAAGTAAACCAATTGCAGCTTTTTTGTTTACACTTGTAATGTATCTATTTTCGTAGCCATTTGCCAAAAGCCACTTTTCAAATGATTTTATTCTAACTCTGAAATCACGGTACCATTTTCTTTTAAAGAATTTTTCTTTAGCTCTAATACAAAAGTAATAGCATCGGGAATGTTGTATTTTTTTGATCATCAACAGAAATAGAATCATCATAGGGATTGTAACCATTTTCGAGAATGGTTTCGATTGCTTTAGCGAGAATTTTTATTGCTTCTTTGCGTTCTTTTAAAGTTTTGAATTGATTTACTCCTGAATAAATAGGTGTTTGTCGTTCTAATTTTTCAGTTTCGGGATTTCTGAAGGAGTGATACGTACCAACGCTTTGATAGTTGCCTTTAGTATTGTAGATGCTTGGGAACAAATATAGTTTCTTATAAGTCAAATCGTATGCGTCAGCTATTTTTCTAGTTAAGAGGTGTCGAATTTTTGACATAAAAAAAGCGGTTTTAAATTTCTTTAAAACCGCATAAAATCTATATTTTTAGCCTTTTAAGCTTTGTAGCGAGACCGAGATTTGAACTCGGGACCTCAGGGTTATGAATCCTGCGCTCTAACCAACTGAGCTATCTCGCCATATTGCAGCAACAGTATTAAATCCTCCATTGCGGGTGCAAATATATAAATTAATTTAAGAGTTAGCAAGCAGAAATGAAAGAAAAAAAATATTTTTAAAAAACTCTTTTTTACGGAGATATATTCTTATATTTCCGAAAAATTAAATCTGGCACATGGATCATACGTTACGAAATTGAATCTCCCGACAAATTCATCTCCGCAGTTATTATATCAGTATATCTTACATGATTGGGACTGTCTGAATGGTTTGCAGATAATGTGAACTCACGTGGTAGAGTTTTTTACTTTCATCTGGACTGATTGGAGGTAAAAAGCACGTTTAGCATCCAAGAAAAACTGGCTAAAAAGTTAAGTTTAAATGGGTTGATGAAAGCAGCAAAGACACAGAGTATTTCTTTGAACTGCATATTTGTAGACGCAAGCAACTTATATGTTTCGCTTATGGTAGTCGATTTTGCCAAAAAGATGAGTTCTTGGAGAAGCAAAACAATTATGGGGAAATCAAATATCCGACCTTAAACATCTTATTGGATCAGTCTAGTAAAAGTCTATTTTATAGCTTATATTTGCCCTGAACAAAATTCAGGGTTTTTTTATGATTAATTTTAACGGAAATATAGTAGCACAGAACGATAATTTACTAATTCAAAATCGCGCTTTTTTATACGGAGATGGTGTTTTGAAACGTTTAAAGTAGTAAATAATAAAGTTCTTTTTCTTGAGGATCATTATTTTAGATTAATGTCTTCCATGCGAGTAGTTCGAATGGAGATTCCAATGAACTTTACGATGGAATATCTCGAAGAGCAAATTCTTTTGTTACTTAATTATAATTCAATTTCTGATTCAGCAAGAGCAAGAATTACAGTATATCGTAACGATGGTGGGTTTTATCTGCCACAAGACAATGCGGTTTCGTTTTTAATTATGCACAGCTTTGGATAATAAAGAATATCAAGTAAATAAAAATCAATATGAAGTAGATTTGTACAAAGATTTTTATGTTACGAAAGTAATTGTTGTCGTCAATTAAGACGACAATACAATTAATATCACGGGAAGTATTTTTGCAAATGAAAACGGACTGGATAATTGTATCTTGTTAAATGACAGTAAAAATGTTGTTGAAGCATTGCAAGGGAATTTATTTATGCTGTTGGGGAAGCAATTAATTATGCCATCAGTATTGAAGGGTGCTTAAATGGGGTAATGCGTAAGCAAATATTAGCTTTGGCCAAAAAAATAACAGACGTAGAAGTTGTAGAAGAACCAATATCGCCGTTTGATTTACAAAAAGCCGACGAATTGTTTCTTACTAATGTGATAAAAGGAATTAAGCGAATAACCAAATACCGTAAAAAGGAGTTTACAACTAAATTATCTATATATTAACGCAAAACTTAATGAAAACTCTGCTTAAAATATTAGTTGAGGTAGGGGTTCTCAGGCGCATTAGACCAGATAAGATAATCTCCACCTGAGCTCCTATAATTTGGTCGTTTCCAGAAATGGGTCTGCTATTTTCCAATAATTTTATTTTTATAATTATTATCAGCTATAATCCAGGAATTATTCTGCATTTCTGTTTCTAATTGGTGCTCATCCCAGCCAGTGTAACCTAAAAAGAAACGTATGTTGTTCTTGTTGATTGCACCACTGTTAATCAGGTCTTTTGTGGATTCAAATCTCCTCCCCAATATATACCATTTGAAATTTCAATGCTATTCACATTAATTAGATATTGTGGATAAAATAAAGATTATCCTGCTCTACTGGACCGCCATTATAGATTCTGAAAGTGGCTTGGATTTGGGAATTAAGTCATTAATGATATTTTAGTGGCTTATTTATAATGAAACTTATCGAGCCTTCTTCGTTGTGATCTGCTAATAAGATCACCGATCTATTAAATGATAAGTCTCCAATTATAGAAGGCTCAGCAATAAAGAAGGTGTCAGGTGCTGCCTCCCTAACAACAGGAGCATGTATTAACCTTAGCAATACGTACCAACCAAGTAGGATAA
>NZ_JBXBAV010000040.1:0-3475 GCF_056783245.1 Flavobacterium sp. TC780
TTCTGAAGAAAAAGTATAAAAAGATATGTGCGGGCGTTTTGTGTATATTAGAGCTTACATAAAAGATGCTGAAAACGAAGGTGAACTTAAAGTTTGGAAACACAATAGGTTTAGATGGTTTGATAGGATGATTGTTGATAATGAAATAAAAGAGAGAACAGACAATGGAAAACCATGGCTAGTAAACCAGAGTGGGACTTCACTTTGCGGAATGGCTTGTATATTTTCTATCTTTTTGCTAAAGAACAACCAAACGAGTACAAAAAATTTGCAAAACAACTATTCAGAACTGGTGAAGCTACATTTAATGATTATACTGTAAAACCAAGTATTGAAATTTTAGATAAAAAGCCTAACATAAAAGAATTTCCATTTTCTTCTGGAAGATACATGCCTCTTGTAGATTACATTACGATGGCAGGAACAAGGAACACAGATAATCCACGCTATAAAGGAGGAGAAGAAGAATTTCAAGCTGTTAGTTGGCCTCCTTTGATGACAAATCTATCCGAAAATTTGTTAGGTTTCAAAGATGTTGTTTCAAACGGTATTTACAATCCAATAAAAAAAGGAATAAATTACCCTGTAGAATCTATATTTAAAATTATTAACAACATAAACAAACAACTCAATGAAGGCTATAAAATAATTTTAATGATTGATTCGGATTTAATTGATGAAGATCCTGATTTTTATATTCCCAAAAAAATAAGTCTTAAAGAATTACAAAAATCAATAACATCACCTTTCGAATTTGATTATCATTGGGTGGTATTAGAAACTCTAATAAATGAAAAAGCATTTCTAAACAAAGACGGAAAAACTATATATCAACTTGACTTTAAAGTTTATACATGGGGAGAAAAAAAAGTATATTTAAAAAATAAAATTACATTAGCACATTTTATAAATAATTTCTATGGTTATATCAAAATTAAATAAAACGATATTAGTTCTGTTGATAATAATTATTTCTGCAACATATACTTGTAATAAAATGTACAAGGAACAAGTCGAATTTGAGACAGAACAAAATGCTGAAATAGAGCAATGTAAAAAAACTATTTTTGTTGCTCAAACCGATTATAAGATTTCGTTTAATGAATATAGTCCAGAAGAAATTGCTAATTTAAAGGTACATATTTTACGAAAAGGAAAAACTATAAAAACATTTTCTCAAATTAATAAATCTGAAAAATATATTTCTTTCAGTTATGAAAAAATCATGAAATCAGACACAATAGAAGTTAAACTTAAAAAAGATGTTTATTATATTCATGGTTTTAAAAATGATTATTGGTTGGAATCCAAACCCAAAGATTGTTATTTAAGTAAATATGAAATTAATAAAATTATTATATCTGGAATACGCGAAGATAGGTTTGTCCTAAAAAAAGAATATTTAAATTGATTTATTAAATATGAATCCACTCTGAAAGATTAATGAAGCGCTTCCCTCACTTTGTGATATATCTGCTTTTACAATTAATTCTAAAATAGAAAACTTACATGCCACTAATAGAATAATTATATACAAAACTCCAGATTAAAATAGCCTTTCGAGGATATACTTGGGATACAAATCCTGCTCTACAAAGTGTTTCTCGCTGTGCGAAGTCTCCCGACTTCGCACCCGCTCCAATAAAAGATAAGAAAATCAATAGCTGTGGTTACAAAGTCAAGAAACTTCAAACATCATCTTATTTACTTAAAAACGCAGTAGAACTTAGGTTTTACTGCGTTTTTTCATAGAACAAATCCAGCTACTCAACAGTTAGCAATGTGTTTTATTTAAGTTTTATCTTTCAAAAAATATAATTAAACTTTAAATAATATAGCTTTTTACTTATATTTATAGCCATTAAAATAATAAAAAGAAATAGATTTATGACCACAGCCAAATTATTTATTTTAGGAGAAGAACGAGAATTACTATGGATAAACACCAATTATCTCAGGTATACAGCAACAAATGGCTCACCAACTAGTGATGTCGAGGGAGGTTTTCTTACTTTAAGTTTTGTAGCGCAAGAAAACGACGACGTATTTTGGCATAATATGACAAAAGAAGTAGGAGAAAGAAACGGACAGAATGGAAAAAGGAGAAGTACACTTTTATAAAAAAGGCGATGAAGATATTCCGATAAGAAAGTATAAGTTTAGTGATGCGTATTTGATAGAATATTCAGAAGTATTTGATACTTATGGAACAGAAAATATGCATATTGTTTTAACCCTCTCGCCTGCAATTCAGGATTATGGGGCAGAATTGGTTAAATACTGGAATAAATCTTGGATCCCGCCAAGTGAACCCGTCTATTACGTACCTAAACAAGAGAAAAAAGAAACCAGAGTAAAAACAATAAAATGTATTACAACTCTTGATTTAGGTTCTGCTAATGATGGTACAGGAACAAACCAACAAGAAGGTATGTTGTATGGCAAATCTTATGAATTTAAAGTTGTAGCTTTTACCGAAGAAACTCCCGCAGATAAATCTATAATAAACTGGGCGTTTAAATACCACAGCTTATCTGAAGATAAATGGATTGAAAAAAAACTTTCGGTAACAGGCGACACACTAAAATTTACTCTTAACGAAAAAGATATGTGCGGGCGTTTTGTGTATATTAGAGCTTACATAAAAGATGCTGAAAACGAAGGTGAACTTAAAGTTTGGAAACACAATAGGTTTAGATGGTTTGATAGGAAAATTTTCCAAAAAGGCTTATTAGAACGAAAAAATAAACCTGAAAAAATAAACCAACACGCAACATCATTGTGTGGCACAGCATCATTGCTATATTTTTATGCTAAAGATTATAAAGATGAATTTTATAATTTATACAATATATTTTTTAGAACTGGTGAAGTCAAAATAAATGCATTCCATTTAAAACCAAATGAGTTAATGTACAGCTTCAATCCTTCATCAGATAATTTAAAGTATCCAAATTACAGTAAATATTCCGATGGAACTCCATGTATTCCTCGTAAATTAATGAATCAAACAGATTGGATTATTCTTGCAGGAACAAGAGTTTCGGCAATAAAAAATATTTAGGAGAGAATAATCAAGATTGGGATGCCATAAATTGGACAAGTTATATGATTGACACAGCTACCAAATTGTATGGAGCTACATCATCAATTGACAAAACACGAGTAATAACAGGGCTTAATTTTCAAAATGAATTAATTCAAATTCAAAAAGAATATCAAGAAGGGTGGCACATTATATTGCTTATAGATTCTGATATGTTAAAAGATTCTTATAGCTTGTTAGGTTGTATAACTCAATATCATTGGATTTCATATGAAGGAGATTTATATTTAGATAAAGAAAATCATAAATTTAATTTTTCATATTATTGTTGGCAAAAACTAAACAAAAATGCAACTTTTCGTAAATCAGTATTCAATTAGGTGCTGCCTCCCTAACAACAGGAGCATGTATTAACCTTAGCAATAAGTA